>NZ_JBHJMR010000004.1:207500-216725 GCF_042310355.1 Wenzhouxiangella indolica
TTTCCGGTATCTCCTCGCTGAGGCGGATCAGGGGCTCGCCTTCATATTGCTGCCAATACATCGCCAGCAACTCCTCGCTTGAAAGCGGCTCGCTGAGCATCACCGAAACGGTCATGGAGATGCCCCGGAAGAACGGGGCGACGTGGGGATGGAACCGGACCGGTCGGCGAAGGTGGGCCGAGATCTCCTGTTCATGCACGTGTCCTGTCAGCGCATAAGGGATCAGGTTGTCGGCCAGCCGCTCGGGATCGTTGCGCGGCGACGGCGTCTTTCCGGCGCCGCTGTAGCCCGACACGCCGAACAGCACCGGGGGCGCGGCCAGGGCGCGGCGGATGGGCCACAGGCCAAACATGCCGCCAGTGGCGTAGCAGCCGGGGTTGGCGATGCGCTGCGCAGATGCCAGCGCATCGCGGTTGAGTTCGGTCAGGCCGTAGACCCAGTGCGCATCGAAGCGCCAGTCGGCGCCGAGATCCAGCACAACGGCCTGCGGGTGGGCCTCGGCGATGGCGTCCACCCAGGGACGACTGCGGCCATTGGGTAGGGCCAGGATCCAGACGTCGGCGTCGACTTCGCCGACGTCATCGGGCTGGAGGGCCTCGAAGGACTCGTCCGGGTCGGGCCATTCGGGCACGGATTCCGCGATCGCCTGTCCGGCCCGGCTGTCGCTGGTCGCCAGCGCCAGCGTCATGTCCGGATGGCGTGCGATCAGCTTGAGCAGTTCGGAGCCGGCGTAGCCCCGGCCACCGATCAGGGCCAGTCGATGCATCAGATGCCTCCTGTGATGTCGGGCATGAGCCAGCGAAGCGCCAGGCCGACGGCCACCACCTCGCTGACGCTCAGCAGCGTGCCGATTACAAAGTACTCGGTGTGGCGCCGCCTGTGGCGAATACTATCGAAACGGAACACGGACTTGGCCGCCAGCACCAGGCCCAGCACCGACCAGGCATCGATCAAGACCGCCGAGAACATCAGGAAGCGCTCGAGCCAGCCGATATACAAGCCCGCCCGGGCCAGGCCCAGCCGCTGTTGTTCGGATTCCTCGTCCGGTTCGGGCAGCAGGGACTGAAGCAACAAGCGATTGAGCCAGCCGAAGACGACGACCACGACCAGGTAGGCAACGGCCAGCCAGCCGGCACGGAAAGCCAGCGGCTGCCAGAAGGCCTCGATCGCCTGCCACCAGTCCGGCCAGCCCGCCAGCCACCAGGCTGCCACTACGAGGGTGGCAAGATGAATCGCCTGGTCGACCAGGAAGGCTGGCAAGGCGCGATCGGCCATCCAGCGATACTTGGCGAAGTCGGTAAGCAGGTGCAGCACGACGATGCCACCGAAGGCGATCGCAAGCTGCCAGGCGGCAATGCCGGCCGGGGCGAACAGCAGCCAGGCGATGACCAGGCAGGCCAGGTGCCAGGCGCCGTGCTCGGCGAACGCCGACGATTGGCCTGCGTACTTGCCGTCGATGACGGCCTTGCGCTGGACGACAAAATCGCCGACCAGGTGTGCGATCACCAGTGCGAGAAGTACCTGCATCAATCCGGGCCCGTCGCCGACGAATCCACAGTATGACCGATCGGGCCGGCGAGCAGCTCGCCCAGCTCGGACAGGCTGGCCTGAAGTTCCCAGTAGCGAGCGCTGGCAAGGCTGCGCGAGACGGTCGACTCGGCCACGTCCAGCACGGCCGCAACGTCGGTCTGCTTGCCGCTGTGCTCGTAGTGCTCGATCACCTGCCACTGCCGCTCGGTGATGTCCTGTACCAGTGCATCGGCCAGGCGAAGCACGGCGTTGCAGGCCACGGCCCGCGAATCTTCCGGGGCGCCGACGCGCAATCGCACCCGGCTCATGCCGTGGCGCGGTGAATCCAGTTCCTCGAGTGCCGCGCGGGCCCGGTAGAAAGCCGGGCCGGTGACCGCCCGGTTGAGCGGCAGGGAACCGGTCGACTCGCTCATCCGCTCGACCGGGCCGATGCCCACTGCCAGGCGCAGCGACCAGGGCTGAAAGGCGCGCCAGAAATCCCAGGCCACGCGCGGCAGCAGCGCCGGATTGTCGATGAGGCCCTGGAATTCATCCCAGGCGGTCACGGCGTAATCGAAGCGGACCCAGCCGTTGGCGCGGTGGCGCTGCGACAGCTCGGACAGCAAGCGATCCCGGCGCCGGGAAAAGCCATCGATCCGCCGCGAATCGGCCACGTCGGCAATCAGTGCGGCGCAATCGCTCATTTCGCCCTCGCCATTATTGCTCCTGAGGAAGCATATTCACATACTTGCCTTAAATAATGCAATTACGGCAGCCAGCCGGAATCACGCTGCCGGGCGTCGGCGGTCAAGCGCGAGAGCTGCTCGAAGCAGTCGATGCCAACGGTGTAGACGATCCACTCGCCCTCGCGATGCGTGCTGTGCGCCTGCTGGAAGTACCAGCCGGCAATCGGGTTGCCGGCGCGGGCGCGCCAGTAAAGCTGCGGAAAGCGCTGGCGCAGCGCCAGCCACAGCGCCGCACCCAGGCCCTCGCCCTGGGCCTCCGGGGTGACGACGAACTTGTCGAGGTAGGGCACCCCGTCGACGCCTTCGGTCACCAGTGCAGCCGCACGACCGCTCTCGGCCCAGAGCAGGCCGAGAAGCCGGCGCTGCTCGAGCCAGTCCGGGCGGAGGCTGCGTCCGAAACTGTCTTCGAGCAGGACCTGGAGCTGCTCGCGATGTTCGGGCGAGACCGTCTCAAACCAGTCGATCGCCTCGCCGCGGCGAATGAGGGTGCCCGCGCCGGTGTGCGTAAACAGTTCACGGGTAAGGTTCTCGGCCGAGGTAATCGACACCGAGGTCTCCGGCGGCAGGCGCTCGAGCATCTCGCGGATCTGCTGGAGCTTCAGGCGCATGCCCGAATGCAGCCAGTCCTGGGCCAGGAGATGGTCATAGTCGGTGCGCAGGCTGATGGCAGAAATCACCCGGCCGCTGTGATCGAGCAGACCACCGGTGCCGGTCAGGAAGATCACCTTGTGCGGCTCCACCGCCCAGACCAGCTCGCGCGCGGCGATGTCGGCGTTGATGTTCATCACCTGGCCGGCCGGCGACTCGCCCAGGCAGGCCACGACGGGCAGGGCACCCGAAGCGATGGCGCTGTTCACCGGCTCGAGTTCCACGGTCTGGATATCGCCGACCAGGCCCAGGCGCTCGCGGTCGGCCAGCTGCGCCTCGAAGACGCCGTGCAGGATGCCGCGGGCGCGCACGCCCCGGGCCTCCAGGGCATCCACCAGTGCGGCATTGGCGCGGTAGATCACCGGTCGGGCCACGGCCATGACGTCCTCGGTGGTCACGCGCAGGCCGTCGCGCTTTTCGATCGGCACGCCGGCGGCGGTCATGGCCTCGTCGAGCTGCGGGCCGGCGCCGTGCAGGATGATGGGCGTGAGCCCGAGCCGCTGCAGGAAGGCCAGCGCCGCGGCCATCTCGTCGAGATGATCGCGCATGACCGCACCGCCGACCTTGACCACGGCGAAGCGCGATTCCTCGATGCGCGAAAACTGCTTGAGATACTGCCGCGCCTCCCGGCTGGAGCCGAGCTGGCCGAGCAGTTCGATGACGGTGCGTCTGACGTCGGGCATGTCCCTTTCCATGGCTGCTGCCTGTTTTCGTGCCGGCCGGAACGAAAAAACCCAGCCGGCGGGGCTGGGTTTGGTCGCGTTCGTTTTGGTCCTTCTACTTCAAACTAGCGCGCATCCCAGCCATTCGTCGGCGAACGGCGCGGGCGTCGCGGGCACGGGCGAAGCGCCGGGTGAGCGGCGATCGTCGCGGGTACGTTTCCGGCATGAAGCTTTTCCATGCCCGAAATGTGCCACAAGCCTCCCTGGCGCGCAACAGCGCCGACGGGCCAGAACTGGCCATCCAGCGGGCGGGGCCGATAGAATACCGCCCTTCTTCCGCCCGCCCCCCGTTTCTTTCGTACAAGGATCTGTCGATGTTTTCATGCAAGTCCGGTTGCCTCGCGGCAATCGTGTTGACGCTGGCCGCACCGGCCATGGGCCAGCAAGTCGGCTCAGGCAGCGTTTCCCTCTCCGCCTCGAACGCGCAGGAAGACTTCGACAGCCTGGCGCCGTCCGGCCAGTCGGCTGTCCTGCCCGAGGGCTGGTACTTCCACGAGACCGACAGCAACGCCGACGGCAGCTACCGTGCCGGCGACGGCAGCGGCAGCAGCCTGCCCGGCGACACCTACAGCCTGGGATCGAACGGCAGCGGCGAGCGCGCGTTCGGCGCGATCCATTCGGGCTCCCTCGAACCGACTTTCGGCGCGCGCGTGCGCAACGACTCCGACCAGACGATCGACGAAATCGACGTGGCCTATGTCGGAGAGCAATGGCGGCTGGGCTCCAGCGGACGGATCGACCGGCTCGACTTCCAGTACAGCCTCGACGCGGACTCGCTGCTCGACGGCAACGCGACCTGGATCGACGTCGCCGGGCTGAGCTTCAACGCGCCGGTCTCCACCGGCACGGCCGGCGGCCTGGACGGCAATGCCGCGGCCAATCAAGTCGCGATTGCATCGACCATCACGGGGCTGGCGCTGGCGCCGGAAGACACCCTGTGGATTCGCTGGCGCGACCACGACGCCTCCGGCGCCGACGATGCGCTGGGCATCGACGACTTCTCCCTGTCGATCGCCGGCGAGCCACCCGTGGACGTCCCGCCGGAAGTCAGTTCGACCCAGCCGGCCGACGGTGCGACCGACATCGATCTCGATATAACCCTGGAGGTTGTCTTCAGCGAAGCGGTGGCCGTGACCCAGGGCTGGTACAGCCTGAGCTGCGGCGGCACGACCGTTCCGGCGACTTCCGGCGGCGGACCGGTCACGCATGTGATCACGCCCGATGCATCGCTGCCGGCCGACCAATCCTGCGTGCTCGAGATCGTGGCCGATAACGTGACCGACCTCGACGGTGACCCCGACAACCTGGAACAAGACCTGAGCGTCGGCTTCACCACCCTCGATCCGGACACGCTGCCGCCGCCGCAGATCGAATCCGTCGTTCCGGCCGACGGCAGCCAGGATGTTCCGGCCAACACCACCGTCGAGCTGGATTTCAGCCAGTCGGTCAGCGTGACCGAAGGGGCAGTCGAGCTCAGCTGCGATGAATCGCCCGTTGCGGCCAGCCTGGGCGGCGGCAACGAACTGTGGGTGCTCAGCCCCTCTGAAGTGCTGCCCTATGGCGCCGACTGCGTGATCGAGGTCGAAGCCGCCGGGGTGGTCAATCAGTACGGCCACAGCCTGGACGGGGAGACCAGCTTTTCATTCACGGTCATCGCCGAGCCGGGCGACGGCTACTACTCGGAGGTCAACCCTTCCAGCCCGGGCCAGCTGCGCTGCACACTGCACCAGACCATCCGCGGTCACACCGCCTTTCCGTACAGCGGCAGCGGCACCAGCACCTGGACGATCCTGGAGGAGGCCCAGCAAGACCCCGACGATTCCGACCGCGTGATCGACTCCTACCGAAATCGCAGCTACGCGAAGGTCAGCGATCGTTCAGGACAGGGCGGCCCCGGGCCCTGGTACAACCGCGAACACACCTGGCCCAACTCGCTGGGCTTTCCCAGCCAGGCCGACGCCCGGGGACTACCCAACGCCCCCTACACCGACGTCCACATGCTCCACCTGACCGACCAGGACTACAACGCCTCGCGCGGCAACCGCCCCCTGGCGTACTGCGACAGCGGCTGCAGCGAGCGAACCACCGAAAGCAACCAGGGCGTCGGCGGCGGCTCGGGCAGCTATCCGGGCAACTCCAACTGGGTGGCCGACCCGAACGGCAACCAGGGCAGCTTCGAAGTCTGGAACCACCGCAAGGGCGATATCGCGCGCGCCGTGCTCTACATGGCCATTCGCTACGAAGGCGGCAGCCACCCGGTCACCGGCCAGTCCGAACCCGACCTCGAGCTGACCAACGACCGCAACGACATCCAGGTCGGCACCGGCGGCACGCGCTACATGGGACTGCTCGACGACCTGCTCGCCTGGCACGCGGCCGACCCGCCGAGCGCGGAAGAGCTGGTGCGCAACGACATCGTCCAGTCCTACCAGGGCAATCGCAACCCGTTCGTCGATCACCCCGAGTGGGCGAGCCCGGCCCTGTTTACATCGGAAACCCCCGAAGTCTGCCAGCCTGCGCAGCCGGACCGAATCTTCTCCGACCGCCTCGAAGCCACGCCCTGACTGCTTGCCCGGTCTACCGGGCCAAGGCGCGATAGAGGGTGGCCGCGCGCTCGAGCTGCTCGAGCGCTACCCACTCGTCGGCGGTGTGGGCCTGGGCGATGTCGCCCGGCCCGAGCACCATCGCCGGCATGCCGGCGGCCGAGAACAGCGAAGCCTCGGTCCAGAAATCGACGGGCTCGCCGACCGGCACCTGGCGACGCTCGCACAAGGCCCGCGCCTGCGCCGGGTCCTGCCCGGCGGCGGGCAGCGGCGGCCCGGAGAAGGGAACGTGCCAGTTGGCGAAGGCCTCGGCCCCGCCCAGCCCGGACAGGTGGGCGAGCAGTTCCTCGTTGGACTGCCCCGGACCGAGCCTCGCCGAGTAATGCAGGTTCGCTTCGCCCGCGATCACGTTCGACTTGGTGCCGCCGGAGGCCAGGCCGACGTTGAAACAGGTCGCTCGGCCCTCGTCGGCCTCGTCCTGGCAGTAGTCGAGCGCGGCCGCCGTCCAGCGCGACATGCGGTGAATGGCGCTGTCGGCCAGCGCGCGGCCCTCCGAGGAGTGTCCCGCGATGCCGGTGAAACGCCCCTTGACCGACAGGTAGCCGCGGTGGGCGAGCGCCGCCTCGCAGCGGGTGGGCTCACACACGACCACCTGCTTGAAGCGACAGTGCGCCGGCCGCTCGAGAAAGCGACGCACGCAGCAGCCGCCGGCGCCTTCTTCGTCGGATGAGAACAGGATCGCCATGCGCGCGTCGGTCGATTCGGCCAGCGCCAGCAAGGCGGCGGCCGCGCCCTTGATATCACACACGCCGCGCCCGTAGGCCTTGTCACCTTCCAGGGTCAGTTCCAGTGGCGGCCGGGTCCAGCCTTCGCCGACAGGGACGGTGTCGAGATGGCAATTGAACAGCACATCCGATTCACCGCGCCGGGCGAACAGGTTGACGTGGCCCTCGCCGTAGTCAGTCACCGAAACCGAAAACCCGGCCGCCTTCAGCACGGCCCGGGCATGCACGAACATGCTCGCCTCGGGCGTGATGCTGCGTGGCGGATTCTGACTGTCGCATTCAACCAGCTTGGCCAGGTGGTGTAGATAGCGCTGAGGCATTAGCCTAAAAACCTTTGAAACGCAAAGACGCGAAGACGCGAAGAAGAAATCAATAAAAAGCGGAACCACCGAATTCACTGAAGCAAAAACTGGCCAGGCTGAATGGGTCTAGTGCCGCGCAGCCTTTGGTGTTTATTTCAATCAACATATTCATTCTTCCTTTTCCGTTGTTTTCGGTGTTTTCGGCCTTTTGCTTGTTCCATGTTTTCTTTGCGTCTTCGCGTCTTTGCGTTTTCAAGATTTTCTGACGCGGGCAGCGAGCGTTGAGGACTGCCCCAGGAGCTTGACGAAGCCCTCGGCCTCCTCGGGCGTCCAGCCGGCCGACTGGGCGTAGACGGCATCCGGGTCTTTCAACAGGTAGCGCGAGCCCACCGCCACGGCCTGGGCGCTGCCGCCGTCGGTTGCCAGGCGGACCACGCCGGTGACGTATTCGTTGGCCGACTCCAGGTAGGCCTCGAGGTCGGCCTTGTGTGGCTCGAAGAAGAAGCCGGTATAGACCAGCTCGCCCCAGCGCTGGGCGATGGTCTGGTGGAACTGATTCTGCAGCTTCGTGTTGACCGCCTCCCGCAGCGCGCGCTGGGCGGTCATCAGGCCGTCGATGCCCGGGCATTCGAACACGATTCGCCCCTTCAGGCCGATGGAGACGTCACCCGTGTAGATGTGTCGGCCCACACCATAGGCGCCCAGGCGCCTGTTGAGCTCGGCCAGCAGCTGGGGGCCTTCCATGCGCTGGTCGTCCAGGCTGACGGCGCGACCGCCCTGGAAACCGACGGTCAGTTCCAGCGCATCGTCCGGCCACTCGGCTCGCGGCCGGCACCAGACGCGGGTGTCATCGCCCGGCACCCCGAACTCGTCGATCTCCTGCCCGGAGAGCGTCACGCCGAGCAGATTCTCGTTGATCGAGTAGCGGCTGGCCGATTCCGGCACGTCGACGCCGGCATCGGCCATCAGCTTCAATTCATGCGCGCGAACGTTGCTGGTTTCGCGCTGCAGGTCGCGAATGGGCGCGTGGATGGTGTAATCGCCAAGCGAGCGCACCGACTGGTCGAAACGCAGCTGGTCGTTGCCCATGCCGGTACAGCCGTGGGCGAAATGATTCGTGCCGAGCTCGTCGGCCAGCTTCAGGCATTCCTGAACGATCACGTAGCGATCCGAGCACAGCATCGGGTACTGCTCGAGCATGCGCGCGCCCGACCACAGCAGCGGCACCACGAACTGGTCCCACAGTGGCTGACCAGCGTCTAGTTCATGGTGCTCGGCCGCGCCCAGGGCGCGGGCGCGTTCGCCGATCCACGTCTTCTGCTCAGCGCCGATGCCGCCGGTGTCGACAAAGGCCGTGTGCACCTCGAAACCCTGTTCCTTCAGCGCAAGCACGCAGTAGCTGGTATCCAGTCCGCCGGAGAAGGCGAGTACGACGCGTTCAGTCATTGTTCCGATTCCCGTTGCTGTTCGTTTTCATGGCGCCAACACGAAAAAACCCGGCGTTCGGTGCCGGGTTTGTCGTGCAGTCTGGTCTGGTTGAAGCTCGAATGACTATTGCACACCCCGGCCCGAATGACGGACACGACGACGCGGGCGTCGCGGCAGACGGCCGTAGCGCGCGGTGTCGATGAAGGCATGTGCGGCGGTTTCGATCATCATGGGAGGAAGTTGCCACAGGTTGGGACGCAAAACAAGGGCGGCTTCGGCGGGGTGCCTGTTGGGCGCGTTGGGCGGTGGGGCTGGGAGAGCTTGGCGCCACCGGGGGCTTTGGGGGCCTCGACACGTCAACTGCGGTTTCGCCCGGCCTGCTTCGCAGGCACTTTCGGCGAGCAACTTTTTTCCCGCGCGAAAAAAGTAGCCAAAAAGCGCGCTTCAAAGTCAAAGTCCCACGATCCGGGGTTTCAGGACTGGAACTGGGAGGTGGCTGGCCCCTTCGGTGGGCGGGCTTCGCGAAGACTCGGTCGGAGGAT
>NZ_JBHJMR010000005.1:0-203677 GCF_042310355.1 Wenzhouxiangella indolica
AACTTCGTTGGAATCAGACATCTATTCACTCCGTAAGCGCCCTGAATGTTACAGATAAAACCGATCAGGTGCTGTTGGGAGGGATGTTGACACACAGGGGCCCGGCTTCAGGAGCGATACCAGGGCGTTCATGGTCTCGTCGGGCTCTCTGACGTGTTCGATAGAATGACTGCTGTAGACCAGGTCGAATTGACCACGGGTTGACGACAATCCCTCCGCGTTCTCGATTCCAGGGAAATCCACGCGATTGCCAGGGTCGAAATTGACGACACGGGCGCCGGCCGCCGCAGCCAGCAATGATACCCCGCCGTGACCGGCACCGAAATTGAACAGACTGGCCGGTGCCGCACCGCCGAACAACTCAAGGATTTCCCGCCAGTGATGAACGTCCCGGTGCCGGAGCAGGCAGTCACGCCCCTTCCCCCGGAATGCCGTCCAGTAGAACTCCGAGTAATACTGATCCAGCTCCTTCTCGGAGGGCATCGGGCTGACCCGGAAGTAGCCGCGTGGGTCGTCGACAAGCTCTCGCCAAAGCCAGAATCGGGCATTCTGCTCATGAGTTTGCGCGATTCCATGCCATTTGTCGGGAAGGAGGCCAAGCTTGTAGGCCAACAGGATGAGTCGCGTTTTGTTCTTCAGAGGTTCACTTCCTTCTGAGCGGGAACGCAGTTTTTGCGCAAGTCAATTCTACCGCCCGAGCAAGGCGAGGCTGCTGGCGCGGGAATGCTGCTTCGTGGGCCATGGTAATTCTCCCATTGGAAAGACCCTCAGGCCGCTTCCGGATCTCATATGCCTGTCCACCGCCAAATAGGGCCCCGGAAGGACCTTTCGGTCTCGCCAGAGGGGTTTCGCACCCGGATAGAAGTCGTGGAGTAGGATCATGCCGGCGTCTTTCAGGCGAGCGCACGCAAGAGGGATCTCCTGGTAGACCGTTTTCGCGTGATGATCACCGTCCAGAAAGATGAAATCGAATGATTCCGTGCAGCGTGACAGGAACTCAAGGGAGCTAGAGCATACGAACTCCACTCGATCCTTCACGCCCATGGACTCCAGAAGCATTCGTGGAGAGATGCTCGAGCCGGAGTTCAGCCACGGCTTCTCAACGCTGTCGTTCACGTCGATCACATCGACGGTCGTCACTGACCCTGGTTCGCCGCCGGTGCCGTCGGACACCGAGTCCAGAGCGCCTGCAATACAGATCGTCGAGGCGCCGATATGCGTTCCGACCTCCAGGACCCGCTTCGGTCGAAAGTGGTGAATCATGTGGAAGATCGCTCTGCGATCTCCGGGATTGACCCCGCCGGCATGCGTGACGATGTCTTGTTGGTCCAGTCGCCGAGAGAACTCCTCCCAAGCTGAGGCGGCGCTTCGGTCGTGCAACGCCTTGTCGACATCACCTCTGTCGAGCTTCGAGAGGCGGGACACCTCCAGATTCTCTTCCTCCAGCCCTCTCAAGGCGATCCGCTCGCGCTGCGCACGCAACAAGTTTGCCAATGCAGGCGGTAGCATTCGGCGAAACAGTAAACTGATCTTCATTCTGTGCTCCTGAGCGAGTCCGATTTCAGAAGTGCCTTCGAAACGCGAATCTCAGTTTTCGAAAGAGGCGACGTAGTACCGGTGGCGAAGGGTTGGCGTGCGGAAGTGGAAGGTTCGGGTTCGGCTTGTCCAGAAACTCACACAGCTCCCCCCAGCCCGAGCCCGTTTCCCAGCAAACCTCGAGCAAGCGACCAGGCTCGCTAGAGAAGTATGCTCGTACGGCACTATTGTGGGCCTCGTAGCGCGCTATCATTTCCTCTTCGTGACCGTGAGGATGGCGGCGGCCGTAGACGACTTCGCGGTATGGGGATCCTGGTCGTTTTTCAGCCTGGCGCTTCAAGCTTTGAACCCAAGTCATTGCGTCGCGGCGAACAGTGAGCACGAACAGGGTATCGGGGTATGTCTGGTCGATTTCGCGGTAGAGGAAGGGCCAGGGCCAATCGGCGGCACTATCGAAACCCCGCAGTTTCTCGAGTGCGCTCATCGTTTCCCCGTTTGCGACCGCGCGCGTCAGCTCCCGGTTAAAGGAGCAGTGGCGGTAGCCGAGCGTACGGAGACATTCGGCCAGGGTTGATGTGCCTGTTTTCGAAAAGCCGACGCCGACGACCTTGGGAGTACTTATGTCGTTCATGTTTCTACTCGTGAAGGAGTGATTTGCCGGCACTAAAACGGATCGGACTAATCAGGTGATCTCTGTCTGGCACCAGATTTCCTGTCTTCCTGTACGACTTGAAATTGGATCGCTCTCATTCAATCCGTCATGCCATCCGAATCGGGATTGGTGTTCCCGCCGCTACGAAGAAACTCACGACCGTAGCACCATGCCTGGGCGAAAAACGGGGCCGGGTCGGACAGCGAGAAATCGTCGACCCTGGCCCTGAACGAATCGCGCAGCGTCTGCAGCGGCGAGAAAAGACCGCGTCGCCAGTCTCCTTCCTTGAGCAGGTGAACCATCCGGATCATGTCACCCAGCATCCAGAGACTGGGGCGTTGCGCTGCGCCCTCGGTTGCCGATGAAAAGTAGCTGTCCAGACAAGCACGTCCCTCGAGGTGCGCGATCAATGCCGCCGGAAAATCATGGCCGTTGGCGATGGCGTGGTGAATGCCGCCCCAGGACCTCGGGTTGACCTCAAGAAATCGCAGTTTGCCGGTTGCCCGGTCCTCGATGAAGTCAAGGTGACCGATGCCGGACCAACCGAGTGCTTCCACCATTCGAGAGGTACTGTCTCGCAGGGACTGGTTGTCGAACGGTACCCGGTAGGTACTGGTTCCGATCCCGCCATTCTTGGTTCGCACATAGCGTTCGCCGAAGAAGGCGACCATTCGACCGTCGATGGCCAGAAAGCCCGCGCCCACGACGTCCCCCGCGACAAAGTGCTGCGCATAGGGGTGTCGACCGTCACGATCGAAATAGGGCTCGAGATGCGACTGGATTCTGGCGCGCACTTGCGCCTGCGAGTGCTCGATGTAAACCCCCTTGCCGCTGTTCGCGCGTCTGAGCTTGATTACGACCGGGTAGGGCCAGGATTCAATTCCGGCAAGCAGTGCTTCAGGCGAGTCCGGGAAGATGCTGCGGGGTATGTCGAGACCCGCCTTCTCGGCAAGCTGGGTCATCCGGGCCTTGTCGATGCACTCGCGAAGCGGGTCCATGGGCGGACAGGCCAGCCGCACGCCGGCGGGCAGCACTTTCTCATGGTGCCGCAGTGGCAGAGCGTCTTCGTGACAGGGAAAGACGATATCGATACGCTGCGAGCGGCAAATTTCGCCCACGTCTTTCGCGAACGCTTCTGCCTCGGCGAACGGGTCGGCCGTCACGAAAGATTGGCGGCAGAATCGGCTGGCACCCGCCATCGATGGGCTCTTGCTGCTACAGGCGAATACTTCGTGTCCGTCCCGAGCCAGGGAGCGGAGCACGTGCCAGCCGACTCGGGACCAGCCGTAGGTAACGAGAATCCGCGCCATGCGATCAGCGCCCGTTCGAGACCGGCCGCGCGGCTACCACAACCAACCCGCAGCGTTCCGGGGGAAGTGGCGCCGCTTTCCAGACGCGGGGCCGAAGTCGCCGTCTTCGATCAGCTGCAGGAAAAGCTCAATCAGCATCATGCGCTTGACCACCTTGCCCGGAGACGCGCCCTGTGATTTGCCGCGCACTCGATTGGCCAGCCTTTGCGCGTGGCTCACGGCCAGGCTCCCGAATCGCGAGCCGGCAGCGGCCCGCCGCAAGCGTGTGATCGCGGTCGCACGCTCGGGCTCCCTGCTCATCGGACGGTGCCGCGAGCCAAAATAGGCTGTGACGGCAGCATTGAGTGCGCCCGGGTCAAGCCACGGACCAAGCGCGCTTTGGCCGAGCCGATCCAGATCCAGGCATGTCCGTGCGAAGGCGCGGGCGGCCTCGTCACCGATCCAGGCCGCATCCCAGTCGACCAGGCAGTTGGCCGTCGCGATCGGGGTATCGAGCAGTTCCGGCATGAACCGCCTCTGCATCTCGACCAGCAGTCGCTTGTCCACCCTCAAGCCCTCGGGCAATTGTTGAAACAGTTCCATACCCGGGCGCTGCAGTAGTGGACGGCGGACCGAAACCATCGGTTCCCGGAAATAGGCGGGATTGTTGAGCCACCGCGCGAGATGTAGTCGATGTCCCAGGCCGTCCAGGATGTCCTTGGGGCTGTCTCCTCGACGTTCATCGACCAGTTTCACGATGCCGTCCCTGATCAGGCGGTCGGCTTCGTCGTGGCGGGCCGCTGGAATGACCGTGGCAAGTCCCGGCCCGAGGCCGCTGGGATGCAGGCCGGTGGCAACCTCGATGGCGTGCTCACGGCTGACGGGGATGCCCCCGATGCCGAACAACTGATCACCATTGGCAATGACCGGTGATTCGAGTGCGCCTTTCTCGTACATGAAGCCGGGTCCGGCAGCGAACCCGCCCATGTTGTCCGATCCCAGTTCCGATACCCGCGCCCAGTCGGCTGCGTTGGCGACAAGGGTATCGGAGTCGTAGCGCAGGTATTTGAACGGCACCTGCCACTGTGCGGCGATCTCGCGCGCTACGCTCACGTCCGAAAGGGGAATGTCGTCGCGAATGCCCCAGGTCAGCGCTTTCGCAGGCGGGCAGCCCTGGTCGGCCAGAATCGCCAGCGCGGTTCGGGAGTCGTAGCCGCCGGTCAACAGCAAGCCGTAGTTCTCGGGGGGCGGCGTCATCGCTTCGCGCGCCGACTTCCGCAGCACGTCTCGCAGCGCCCCTGCGGCTTCTTTTACCTTCATCGGCCGTGCGGCCGAGAAATCGAGCTGCCAGTACCGGTCGATGTCGACTTGGCCCGAGCTCAGTTCGATCTCCAGGCGGGTCGCGGGCGCCATGAGATGCACCCCGTCGAACAGGGTGCGGGTACCAACCGCGTGGCCCATGCCCAGGAACTCCAGCGCACCGGTACCGTCCATTTCCGGCGCCCGCCCGAGCAGGGCCAGAACCGCCTTGCCCTCGGGGGCGAAGGCGAAGCTTTCACCATGGCTTCCGAAGTGCACGGGCACCGTTGCCATGCGATCGTTGACGAGAACGAACCGGTTTCGCTGCCGGTCGGCCAGCGCGATCACGAAGCCCGAATCCAGGCTTTCCAGGTAGTTGTTTCCGGCTTTGCCGTAGCCGTCGAGAACATCTGCGGCACCGACTACCCGGCCGGCATCCGGATCGACCGGGGCGCCGTAAATGCCGACAGCAAGCTGCCGATCCCTGTCGACTGCGATATCGGGTGGGTCGCCGGCATGGAAGTTGGCGGCCAGCGCCACGGGGGCTTGTGTCGAGATGATTTCGCCGCGAAAACTGGCATGGTGATGCAGTAGGTCCAGTGCACCGGTCAGACGAGCAGCGTCCGGGTCACCACCCAGCAATCCAAGAAAGCCTGCCATGGCTTAAGTCGCGCCGCTCTCGGGTTGGTCGACCGCATCCAGCAGAACTTGCTCGAGCTTTGCGGCAAGCCGGTCGCGCGAGAAACGCTGCTCCGCAAGTGCCCGGGCAGCGCGGCCGGTGCGGTCCAGCCAGTCGGGATCACCCAGGCAGTCATCCAGTTGATTCGCGGCTTCGTTCGGGTCACGACTCAGCACCAGGCCGGCGTCGTTCTCCTCGAGAAGTTCAGCTTGCCAGCCGCCGTAGTTGATCGCGACGGGTTTGCCGGCGGCCAGGCCATCGAAGAACTTATTGGCGGAATTGTTCTCCATCTCGGGTAGATCAACGAACAGTGACGTGGCGATACTGGCGGCGGAAAAAGCCTTCACCATCTCGCTCTTGGGAATGCGCGAGTATATGAAGAGGTTGCGGTTCAATACGCCCAGCCTTTCCGCTTCGCTACGGACGTGCGCTTCGCGCGCCCCATAGCCGAGGATGACGAATCGAACGGATGGACTCGCTTCCAGCAGCCGCGCCGCAACCTCGACCAGGTAGTCGACACCGTTGATATGGCCCAGTGTTCCGGCGTAGAGCACGATCGGCCCGTCACCCAGCTCCGGGTGGGATTGCCGGAATGCCTCGGCCGCCTCGTCACTTTGCTCGAGCAGCTCCAGGTCACAACTGTTAGGGATCACGCTTATGCGCTCGCGCGGATAGCCGGTGGCCGCTACGCCCTTGGCCATGCCGGGCGAAAGCGCCACGATGCGACTGGAGTTCCGGTACGCAAACCGCTCCAGGCGGCGGGCAAGAAACTTCGATACCGGGTCGCGCAGGACGCCCATGGCAATCGGCAGCTCGGGCCAGAGATCCCGCACCTCGAACACCATGGGCGCACCGATCCGCCGGGCTGCCCGCACGCCAGGCAAGGCGATGGTCAGCGGAGTGCTGGTCGCGAAGACAACGTCCGCTTCGAGTTGCGAAGCCCGGCGTGCAGAGCGCATCGCGAAACGAAAGAAGGATTGAATGCGTTCGGCGTATGACATGGTGTTGGAGTAGGGCACCGGCAGCCAGTGCACATTGATTCCGGCTTCGCGGGTCTCGAACCAGTCCCGATTCCCGGACTCATCGCGGAAGGCTGTCAGTAGGTTGACCTGGTGGCCGTTGGCAGCCAGCCGCCGCGCCATTTCGAAGCTGCGCCCATCACCCGGCATTTGTGGCGTATTGAAGTACTGGTGGAGGTAGGTGACTCTCATGGCGAAGTCATGACCTGGTAATGCATTCCGGAGGTCCTACCGTCAGGCTGTCTCCGAGGTCGATGGTGCACAGGCTGCGCTCTCCGCCGAACGTGGCATCGAAGCAAAGATGGCGTCCCTTGCGATCCCAGCGCGGGTGCAAGTCACAGGCCCAGTGGCAATCCGGACGGGGTGTCTGGAACCGCCTGGGCATGTGCAGGCGTGCGAGGTCGTGGCGAGCATTGTTCTCCATGTCATAGAGAACGAGGCTCTGAAGCCTTCGCCGGTCGGGATAGGTGTCGGTGATCATCCAGCGACCGCTCGGGTCGAATGACGGGTGGCCGTCACTGGAGAACTGTCCCGGGGCGACTACCTCGTAGTTCTCCGGGTCTCCATCCTTGAACAGGACGTACTGGTCGTCGTGGACGGGAATACGGCAATAGGCGATGACCTGGTCGGTATTTCGCCATCCGATGTGCGAAACCATGCCAGTGGTGGGAAAGACATGGATATCGTTGCCGTCAACATCCATCGACAGCATCCGGCTCCAGCGGGCCTCCACGTCCTCGTGCACCCAGCGGTGAAGAAATATGAACCGCCGGGAGTTCGGCGAGAAAACCGCATGGGTACAGAAATGCCAGGCATCCAGCATCGACTCGTCCGGCTGGATCTCGGCCATGTCCTGCAGATTGAGCAACAACTTGAGCTCGCCCGAGGCGAGATCGACGCGGTGGATGCCGTTCGTGCGCGGGCGCTTGGCTGCCAGTTCGGCGTCATCCGTGCCCTGCAGGTACCCGTAGCCCGGCATGTAGCGCTGGACGCGTGTGAAGTCGTAGCCAATCGCCCATCGCCCGTCGGGACTGACGGTGGCGATGGGCGCATCGAATGCCCGGCCTTCGCCGGACTCGCTGTCGACAACCCGGCTTATGTTTTGGCGATTCTCGTGATCGTTGAACACCATCTCGTGCGAATCGCCCCGCCATTGCAGCTTGCAGCCGGTATGCCATAGCCATGCTCGGGTGGTGGTTACCGGATGGAAATCGGTGAATTCCTCGCCATCGAAGTAGCCCAGGGTGAGTTCCTCCCCGGGCTCGGGCATTCGAAGCGGAATATGGAATCGGCAGCTCAAAAGACGCTGGTTGCCATGCGAAAACGGCGTGTGGTCGTGGAACCCGAAAAAGTGCCCGGGTCTTCGCACGATCGGATAGGCCGATTTACTCGCCGGCGTCGGGAGCAGGTCGAATGCCGATTGATACAGGTTGCGGATGCGCTTCTTGAGGGCGGGGTTGTGGCGCACCCGGTTGTAGACGATCCTTTCCAGGCGGTTCATTGCGAGTTCTGCTCTGCCATGATGTCGGTGAGCAACTCCGGCAGGCGACGCCGATTCCACTCGGCCGAATCGAAACGATGGATTCGTGCGCGTGCACCTCTCGAAAGCGCCGGAACCCTTTCGCGCTCTTCGGCCAGGTCATGCACGCAGCGCCGCCAGCTATCGACGTCGTCATGCGGAAGCAGGGCGCCACAGTCGGCGTCCACCAGTTCGGGTATCGCGTACCAGTCGCTGGCGATCACCGGTAAGCCGTGACTGAAAGCCTCTAGGATAACCCCGGGGTAGCCCTCTCCCACGAATCGTGTCGGGAACAGCAGTGCATCGAACTCGGGGAGCTGCTCAGCCAGTTCCTCGTTGGGAACCGCACCGTGGTAGAAGAGGCTGCAATCCGCAGAGCCGCTGCGGTCGATGGTTGCCCGATCGATATCGCCCAGCAGTTCGCCAAAAAGATGAATCTCGATGGTCGGGCCCTCATAGTCGTTCGCCAGTTCAAGGAGCAGGTCCGCTCCCTTGTCGGCACAGACGTGGCCGGCGAAGTAGAAGCGCAGGGGGCGTTCGATGCTTCCGGGGCGACGGGGATCTGCTTCACTGCTCGCCTGCAGGGGCCGGCTGTTCGGGAACCAGCGAAGATCCGCATCGGGAAATGCCGCTCTGACCCGATCGATTGAGAACCGGGTCTGCAGCAGAATCGGTCGCCTTTTGAGAAGCCGGCGCGCCATCCATTGACGCCACGTGGGGGCCGCTTCGATATGCTCCAAGAACGCCCCGCCAAATATCCTTATGACCAATGGCTTCCGATGCATGCGGCAGGCGATGTCGAGCATGAAGCCGCTGACAATCGCGCGCTTGTTCGACGCGTTGAGAAAAACCAGGTCGTGGGAGAAGAGCTTCATCCACGCGATCGCGATCAGCCTAATCGAATGAAGTGCCTTCGAAAACCGCGATGCCTGCTTGCTGGCCTGTAGATCGAGAGAAACCAGGTTCTCCACGGCTTCCGACAGAGCGAGTTCTCGAAGCATCAGGGCATAGGAAACCGTCGTGCCGCTGTAGGGCGGTGGCTCGGGGCCGAGACAGATCAGTTTCATGCGTAGTGTGTTGCCGGTAGGCGGCAGGGAATATCTCAGGCCGGTGCGGCTTCATTGGCGCCCGTCCATGCCTTCAGCATTCCGGCCACGTGGGTCCTGGCATCGCCGTGTCCGTGAAGCAGGCTCCAGCGGTGAAATGCCGATTGTGCTCTTCTCCGGATCTTGCGGCGAAGCTCGCGCTGATCCTGGAAGCTTTGCGGCGCTAGGGCTTCGAGCTGCGATGACCGCACGATGTCGAGCACGAGATGGATGCGATCCTCGTTGCCGGAGTTGTAGAGCCGGTGTGGAAAGGTGAAATCGCCGTACCAGACCTCGCCGGGACGCCAGAAGTGATCCTCGTGACAGATCTGGAACTGGACAGCGGGGCTGGTGATGATCGGAACGTGGACTCGTGCCGTATGAATATCAGCGGAATCCGTACGATCGTAGTGCCAGAAGATGGATTTCCCGGCCTTGAGGTTCATAAGGCGGACACGCCGCTTCTCTCCCGGAATGCTTTCGATGATTTCCCGCATATAGGGCGTCCTATTCATGACTTCCGTTGGGGCGTATTCAGCCCCTGCGAGCAGCCGGTCTTCCTGCCAGTCGCCATTGGCGGCGACCAGGCTGACGGCCTTCCATCCGCCGTCGTGATACTTGCCGTGCTGGGTCCGAGGTTGAAAATCCGCCAGGACCGAGTCGAGTTCCCCCGCCAGTCGACTCTCATCGAAATGGCTCTCGAATCGGAAGCTGAGATCGACACCGGCTTTCCGGCAGATTTGCTGCCAGGCGTACTGTGAATTGAAATCGTTTGACTGCATCTGTGTCTCCATCCGAGAATCGATGACATTGAGCGCCGAGCTTTCGCAGGCCCTCAATGTCTGTAAAGTCGCCTGATCTTGTGCAAGGGGCCATCGAGCTCGGCTTCCAGAATGTAGGCCGGCGCGTTGGGAATGCCCATGCGCCCCATTGAAAAGGGATCGACCGCGCCGATCTGGTTGATTACGCGGCTGCGGGCGGGGATGAAAAGGCTGCGCATGCCCAGTTGGCGAGCCGTTTCCACCAGCGAATGATTCCAACTCCCCGCGGGAAAGCAGAACTTGGGGTGCTTCACGTCGAGCTTCTCCGTGATCGCGTCACGCGACTGCGCCATCTCCCGGCGAGCATCGTCGGGGTCGATATTGGCCAGAAGCGAGTGTGAGACTGTATGGGCGCCCATCTCGATGCCGGCGGCCTGCATCTCTCGGGCGTGCTCCCAAGTCATCATTCGATCCATCGGCGGATCCACGGCGAGGTCTTTCGAAACTCTGGCCAGTACCCGTTCCCGCTGGGTTTGCCCCATGTGACGCACATGGGCCTTGATAGCCATGTAGGCCTGACGACGTTCACAGATCGAGGACAGCGGAAGCTCTTCCGAAAGCAGTTCGTGCCTGAACCAGCGGGCTTGCGTGTGCTGGAAGAGGAAACCGAGCCGCTGCGACCAGGGGAGTTGCCCAGTGTCGATCGAGCCGGTCACGAGGAATATGGTTGCGGGCGCACGGTGCTTCTGCAGCCGGGGAAAAGCATTCTCGTAATTGTCCCGAAACCCGTCATCAAACGTCAGGACGATGCTCTTCTCAGGCACCCGCTGTCCGCTCTCCAGGCAGGATACCAGTGTGTCGAGCGAAATGATCTCATAATGACGGCACAGATAGGCCAGTTGCTCATCCAGGCAGTGTGGCGGCAGCCCCTGCATGTAACCTTCGTCGTCGTCGCTAACGCGATGGCCATAAAGAATCACGGCGCCATCATGGTTGCCCCAGGCCCGCCCCAGGGCGGTAGCGCCCGAGGCCACCATTGCACGGCTGATCACGGCCCTCAACGTTTCCTTCATTTCAATTCCACTTCAGGCGAGGCGTCAGGTCGGGTTTGCGCCGTATCTTTAGGGGGCAGGAGATTAGCCAGCGCCCAGCGGATGCGCTCGTTGGCGCACGCATTTCGGGCAAACGGTCCGGGCTCGAACTGCCACTGACCATCCTTGCGTCTCAGCATTCTTCCGGGCACACCGTTCCTTTTCATCTGTTCGACCGAGGTGCTGGCGCCGAATACGGTCTGCAGCTCGTTGACCAGCAGACGACCATCGGGCGTCTCGAACAAGTCCACGTCCATGCTGCGGAACTTGCCTTTTTCGGTGACCTCATGCAGAAGATCCAGGTGATGCCTCCCCGGCTCCTCCCACTCGGCAACACCGGACCCGCTGTGAAACTCGCCGACCTGGCCCTTGGGGTGGCCGAAATAGCTTTCGCCGATTCTGACCATGCGCCATTCCCGAATGGCGGGCAAATATTCCTGAAAGAGTACGTTGCGCCATTGCCGGTCCCTGTGGTCATGACCATTCGGAGCGAGCCCGTGCGAGAACGCCCTGCGCACCAAGCGTCGTACGGATCGCCTCGATCTGAGAATGCGGACACCGGATGCGGCGGCGCCGAAACTCGTCTTGAATACGACCGGCAATCGACACGAGTTCGCAAATGACATCGCTTCTTGCGGGTCGTGGAATATCCAGGATTGCGGGTGCGGAACCCGGTTGGCGTTCATCCAGTCGACCATCCGGTTCTTGTCTTCGTACATCCAGCGTTCGTGACTGCCCGGGAAAACGGGGAGACGCAGTTCCTTCTCGATCAGGTCGAGCCGGTCCTTGATCATCCGGGCCCAGGGTCGCAGAGTGGCATCCGGCCAGGCCATCAAAAGGCCACAATCGGCGGCACGGAGGTTCTCCAGCCAGTTTGGGCCGGAAAGTTCTACGACGCGGAAGGGAATGCCCATCTCGCGACACGCGGCGATGAAATGGCAGTGAAAACTGGCCCTGTTGGCCACGATTCCCAGCCGGACCGGACTCCCGTAGTCGTTCTCGTCGCCCGCCGTGACTGCCGAAAGGGGGTTGCGACTGGCAAACCAGCGTGCCTTCAAATCCGTCATGGGAACGACGCGCTGAACGGCGTAGCGCAGTCTTCTGGGCACCCACCGGCGCGCCGTATCAACCCACATGGCGGCGCTTCTTTTCGATCAGTCGCTGGTACAGCGCGATGAACTCGTCCACGAACCGATCATGGCCGAACCAGTGTTCAGCGAGGGAACGCGAGCGCTCGCCCATAGCCTTTCGGTCGGCATCGCAAAGGTCCATCATGCGCTTCATCGCCCTGGCGATCTCGCCAGGCTTTCTTTCGTTGAAGACGAAACCGTTGCGCGCGGTTTCGACGACAAGCGGCAGGTCCGAAACCCGGCTGACCACGATGGGCAGCCCGGCGGACATGGCTTCGACGACAACATTCGGAAAGCCCTCCTGTATGGAAGGATGAACGAGGGCGTGAGCTTCGTGATACGCGTGCTCGATTCGGTCGTTCTCACCGGGAAACTCGATGTTGTCCTCCACGCCCAGCCTTTCTCGTTCCCGTTCCGCCAGTTGGCTGGCTGTGGTGCGTGCGTGGTCACCCGCAAAGCTGTAGCGGCCATGCCAGACCACTCGAAAGGGTCGGTCCGTCATCTTTCTGAGTTCGAAGACGGCATGAACGAGGCGCACCGGGTTCTTGATGCGGGAAACGGTGCCGACCGCGCAGAACGTAAAGGGCGTGCTCGGCGGGCTGTGATCTGGCGTGGTGACCGTGGTGCAGTCGAGCCCGTTTCGAATTACGGCCGTCTTTCCCCGAAGCCACGGCGCAAGCATGCGCAGACTTTTCTCGTTTCTCCGTGTCTGGGTGACGATGCAATCGGCGCGTGCCAGCGCCACGAGTGCCGGCCAGAGTGTTCGGCTGGTACGATGATGCGTGGCGGTGGAGCCATCCGAACCAACGACAACCGTATCCGGACTGGCTCGTCCCGCCAAAGAAGCCAGGGCCGAAGCGCGGTGCATGAAACCATGCACGACATCCAGCGACGTGTCTCTCAGCCAGCTCTCGGTCAGGGTCAGCTTGCTTCGAAAGCCTGAAACTTCGTGACGATGGTGAACGACGCCCGTGCCTTCCAGCTTGCGATCCACGGGCGATCGGGCGGCGTAGGTCAGAACCTCGACTTCATGTCCCCGGGCAACCAGGCCCTTGGCCAGCCGTATGAGTTGCCCCTCCGCACCGCCCCTGCCGAGGCCGCCGATCAGCATGCCGACTCTCATGTCCGGGAACCATCTTCCGCAAAGATTACTCGTTTTCTCTGCCTGCGATTCGCCCGGGGCCGATTCCGCATCCAGGAAGGCAGCTCGGCACGCCAGGCGAAAACGCTCAGCCCCAGAACGAACCAGAAGAACTTGTCATGCGCAATGCCGCCGGTGAGCCCGTAAACCGCGGAACAGGCCAATAGGGAGAAGAACAGTGTGGACGTCGGGTTTCGCCGGCGTCTGAGTAGTTTCAGAGCAATCTGGGCCATGAAGGCCAGCCATAGAAGCAGCCCGATCAGTCCGAAGGACAGAACGACCTGGAAATAAAGGTTGTGCGGAGAGTATCCGCCGGCATAGCCGAGTGCCTGTCCGATCAGCTGCGTGTGCTCCCGGCCGTAACCCGAGACGGGACGCTGCCCGATCAGTTCCATGGAGCGTGAGAAGATGATGTCGCGTAGCCCCATCTGCTCACCGGTTGCGGCCTGCTCGAAGCGAAACAGCAATACTTCCGATTGCAGAACAAGAACCGTCATGCCACCGATCGCCAGGGGAACAAACGAAAGATAGTTCTTGATGTTCTGCCGTCGAAGCGAAACGGTCAACAGGACTGCCGCACCGGCAACGAACGCGATGAATGGGCCGCGAGAACCGGTCCACACCATCGGCAGTGCAAGAGTACAAATGCCAAGCGCACAGGCAGCACTGATCCAGTCTAGCCTGAACCGGCGCTCGATCAGAACCCACAGAAGGGTGATGATCCCCAGCGCGTAGTAGAAAGCCGCCCGGTTGAGATTCAACTCGGAAAAGCCCTTTCGCTGTTGACCGGTAATCTCCTGCGTAAACCCGGGTATCTCGAAGACGACGGCCAGCGCGATGAAAAGGATGCCTGCGATAACGCCGCCCCAGATAATGAACAGGTGGCGTGGGTCCCTACAGATGTCGGACACCAGAAAGAAAAGAATGGCAACCTGAACGTACTGCATGTACCAGATAAAGAAACTGACCGGGCTTCCGTAGCCAATGAAGAGCTGTCTGAGAAGCTCCAGTGCAAAGCTGTAGACCAGGAAAAGCAGGAGAAAGAAGTGCGGCCAGTCCCGGCTCGTGAGCTTGTACGTCGGGCCTCGGATAGCGAGATACGCCAGGATCATGCCGATAGCGACCACGGCGGACGGGTTGCGCAGAAAGGGGATCCCGGAAACCGTGTACCAGTCGAATACGGTTAGAAAGCCCACCATCATGGCCAGCCAGGCCAGCAGGCGAGGGCGTCGGTCGGAAAAGCTGCGTCCGTTGGATACGTTCATTGGCTACGCATCACGCGGCGATCAGACAGCGGTAGCCGCCATCCACCAGGCGGGGATGCAGCAGCCGATGCGGATCAACCGCGCGGCTTTTTAGATAGCGGTAGGCCGGCTCGACAAGCGCCCTGGTGTCCGGATCGTTCCAGGACTCGGAAGCGGGGTCGATGATGTCGAATGGAATCTGGTCGCCGAAGATCTTCATGCAGGTCTGGAACACAGAAGAGTAAAAGGTGACGATTCGTTGTGGTCGGGTTCTGCGAGCGATGATTTCGAGTTCCACGGCGGATTTCAACCGAATCGGCTCCACGCCAGCCCGGGACAGGATCGACAGGGAGTCGCAGTACGATTCGCGCGGATGCATGATGTAGCGTACGCGCGATGTACCATTGTACTGTGCCGCAACCGAAGCGAGCATGCCGAAATAGTCGATTTCCGACATCATTCCGGTCTGGTGAAAATACTGGCCGATGATCCAGACTTCATCATTCACACGCATCTCGTTGCCGATCTGGCGACGGGTCATCCGGTATCGGTTCTCGATTACCGGGAGATCGCTTTGGGTCGGTTCGTAGGCCGTGAACAGTTCGACCGGCGGAATGCGTCGGTCGCGAAGTCCGGCGACCCGATCGAGAAGGGCCCGATGGAATGGGCGATGTACTTGATGGAAACTGCCGGCCTTCAGTTCCTCGAACACGTTCAGAATCTGTGCGCCGTCGTCGACCAACACGCATCGGTCATGGCGAATGGTGTTGGCGAGGTGTCGGTGCAAGGGATCTCGAGAATGGCCCAGGATAAGGGTTCCTACGGCTGTAAGGTCAGCGCGATGGATGACCCGCCGACTGGCGGCGGCCTCCCGGAAAGGTCTGAAGAACCGCTTTGCCAGCCTGAAGGGCGCAGTCTCGTTTCGAGTCGGCGCCGGTTCGAGGTGCCAGTGGCTCACGCCGTCGGCAACCGGGAGCTCGGAAAATGCCTCCGGTCCGTACACGCGGGAGGCAATGACGACAACTGCGTCGGACAACTCGAGCTGCTCGATGGCCTCGTTGGCATTGATCCACTGCAATGGTGTGGAAACTACGGCGAGCGTCCTTTCGGCAGGCATGGTTTCAGTCCAGTACCAGGTCGGCTATCGCGCGTACGGCACCGCGGCCGCCGGGCCGCGGGAGCACGATATCGACTGCACCCAGTACGTCCGGATGCGCGTCGCAAGGGGCAGCGGACAACCCGACCCAGCCCATGCATTCCAGATCATTAATGTCGTTGCCCACGTAGATCATGGAACCCGCATCAAGGCCTCGGGAGTCCGCCCATGCGCGCAGGTCTGTCAACTTTTCGTCGCGGCCTTGCAGCACCTCGATGCCGAGCTTGCGACAACGCGCAGTCACGACCGGGTTGCGTTCTTTCGACAGCACCAGCAGTTTCAAGCCGGTCTTTCGCAGCCGCTCGAGTCCGAGTCCATCGGCTCTCGAACAGTGTACGCATTCCTCGCCATCCTGAGAAACGAGCACGCGGTCGTCGGTCATGACACCGTCGAAATCAAACACGATGGCTTCGAGAGGGTCCGGCAGCCGGGCCGCGACGACCGCTGGAAACACCTCGGGCCACAGCCGCCGGGCGCGCTCCAGCTCAGCCGGCGTATCGATCTCGAAAACGCGCTTGGCGGGCACTTCGTGGATCGCCGTCTTGCCGCAGAAGCGCTGCCGTTCTTGGCGGAACGGCCCGACTCGCATCGCGTAGGCCGAGCCGGCCTCCAGAAACCGGGCCGGTGCGTCCTGTCGGCGCAGGCGCGGACCGGGCGGTTCGCCGATGCCGACCGCGCCCTGCGACTTGTCCTGTTCCCAGATATAGTGATTGAAGCAGCAGGCCGCGAATGCCGACTGTGCGCTACCGCCGAGCACCGGGCCGAGAATACCGTCGATATCGCCGGCCGTGACAAACGGCGCGGTGCACTGGAGCATGACCACGACATCGTCATCGGTGGGCGAGAAACCGCCACACTCGGCCACTGTGTCCAGCGCGTGGACTATCGCATCCTCCGAGGAAGCGGTACTACCGCTCAAGTCGGTCGGTCGAGGAATCACCAGGGCGCCGAACGCTTCCGCGCATTCGGCAATCTGAGCATCATCGGTGCTGACCGCCACCGCATCGACCCTGCGGGCGGACCGTGCCGCCTGGACCGCGAGCGCGACCAGCGGGATCCCGCCAACCTTCTGCAGGTTCTTTCTCGGCACACCCACCGAGCCGCCGCGCGCCGGAATGACGACCAGACAACGTGACATTCAGGCCGGGTCCCGATCACGCAGCCATTTCAGCTTGTCGCGCTGGGCTTGTTCGATTGGCAGGATCTCCTGATCCTTGTAGGCCAGGGCGCGCGAGACATGCTTGACATCCCGGCACAGGCGTCGCAGGCCGTCTGGTTCGAGAGAAGCGGCATGGTCGGTGCCCTTCCATGTGCGATCCAGCGTGAAGTGGCGCTCGATCCAGTCAGCGCCGAGCGTCATGGCGGCCACATCCGCGGCAATGCCCAGGTGGTGTCCCGAAAAGCCGATGCCGCCGACCCGGTCGCCGAAGGTTTCACGAAGCCGCAGAATCTCATTGAGGCAGATGTCCTCGAAGGGCACGGGATACCCCGAAGTGCACGAATAGATCAGAATATCTTTGCCGCGACCGGCTTCCTCGAAGAAGGAAACTACTTTCTCCTCCTCGTCCCGCGTGGTCATGCCGAGGGAAATCTGGATCTGCCCGTCAAAACTGTCCCTGAGCCAGCCAAGCATTTCGAAATGCTGGTTCGAGGCTGAAGGGATCTTGATGAACTCCGGTTTCAGGCCTGCTATATCCTTCGCCGAGGTCACATCCCACACGGAAGTAGAGTAGATGATGCCGGCCTCGTCGCACCATTGCTTGAGCTGGGCGTGCTGATCCACGTCCAGTTCCAGGTACTCGCGGTGCTCCCCGTACGTGGAACCGTAGGAGTTTGCCGGATTGGGGTGCGGATTGTTGTACTCGTCATCCGTAAGCAGCTCCTTGGGATTGCGCTTCTGAAACTTGACCGCATCCGCACCGCAGAGCTTTGCCGTGTTGATCATCTCGTGGGCGATGTCCATATCGCCCTTGTGGTTGCAGCCGATCTCGGCCACGACGCTAGGTTCTTTCATTGCTCGACTCCTTCTTCAGAAATGGAACCATCTCCGGATCACGCTCCAGAGCAGGAAAATCAGGGTATCCCTTTAAACCAAGGTCCCCAAGAAAACGGCTTTCGCCAACGTATCGGATATCAAATCCTTCCTCTATCAAATGCTCAAGCACTTCGCGCACGCAGCGCTGGATGTCGTACCCAAGAAACACACGATCAATGAACTGCCGGTCGTGGTGCTCGTAAGGCGGAAGGCTTTCCCCCGGCAGCGGGTCCGAATAGAAATGCGCGGCACTCTCCAGTGAGACACCGAAGAGCACGATCCTCCGGATTCCCGACAGGTAGCACAAATGAAGAGCGGAAACCAGCGTGTTGCGCAAAAAGAAAAGGCCCTTTCGATCCCATGCATCAAGCCTTCGATGTCTCGACCACCACCGAATATAGGGCGGATGACCAAAAGGCCGGGCAATCCTGACGACGGTTGTGCCGCACGGAATACTGTGCGGTTTTAATTCGGGCCACAATTCCGAATCCGTCCACAACAACAGATCCGAACGCACTTTCTTGAATGATCGGTTAATCCCAACACGAAGACCATCAATCGTCTCTAGCTTAGAAATACAGGGCTCGCCGAGAATATTGAGCGTTGGCCCATTGCCATATATAAGCGCCAACCGATGCCGAGAAGCTTTCCTGACAACATCCCCAAACTTACGCGAAGTGTCGTCGGTCCAGCCGATGCGGCGAGAAGCCCAATTCATGATGAAAAAGCGGCATCGAAACCAAAAATCCTGGAAGGAACGCTTCAAAAATGACCGGCCGAACCACATTATAGACTCATGGTTGTTTTGGTGATCCGAATACATGCAGACGCTCTCCGGAGCCGCGAATGTTCGGACGTCAGGAACAGGTAGCTCATTACAACAGCACGGCGCTCAAATAACCTGAATTGCGGTCCGCACGAGCCCCTTACCGTCATTGCCCGCAGCGAATCCGAGAACGTTGTATTCACAAACGTCAAACGTTTCAACCAATGCACGGAATTCATGCTGCCGCCAGTTGGGATAGCCCATCAGTTGATCAAAGAGAATAACGGCCCCTTCCCCAAAATGTTCTCGACACTCCGACAAGATCGCCTTCGCAGGCGAATAGGTATCGGTATCTATGTGTACAAACGAGATCTTCTCGCCGTCTGAAGATCCCAAAAAATCAGGCAACGTCTCCTCTACAAAGCCCTTGACAAAACGAATTCCTCTTGTCTCCGAAGGCGCCTCACCCTTGAGATCAAACGTGTCCTTCGACCACTTCTTGGCCATCCCACCCCAGATTTCGGAAAAGCCCTCAAAGCTATCAAAGCCAACGATATCACGGGTATCGTCCCGCTCGTCGAGCCAACGCCTGAACTGAACAATCGAATCACCCTTGAAAACACCGAATTCCAATAGCAGGCCAATCGCGGGAGCGGCGCGAATTGCCGCTTTCCTGATCGAGTTTACGTCGTCATAGATTCGCGTGTGAGGCCCGCTCATACGATAAACTTGGTCCTGGGTATCAGTCCAGGCTAAAACTTCTTGCGACTGTCGGATAGGAAGGCGGTATTGAAATCTCCTAGCTAGTACACTTGAGATAAGTTTCTGGTATGCATTTTTAACCATTCATCTATTCCAATAGGTTCTGGATCACAACATGCAATATTGATATTGACCAATAAATCAATGCGATTTTATATCGTTAGTGCAACGATAACGCCTGTGCTCAGTGTATATCCGCGTGCACCAGCACCAATAGCTCACTGCCATCCGTGGGGAATCCATGTCTGATGCCCACCTTAATCGCGGGATTTCCTGACCTAGACTTCTTACAGGTCGAATAGAGAGCGCCGTACTCCGAAGCAGTACTAGCGGCATCAGCAGGCACGACACGTGGTTCACACACCTAACCAAATCAGCGGTAGCAGTATCTCTTGCATATGGAAACTATTTCTTCTAAACGCGCGTTAGAATCTCTAAAGTGATCAGTAATAGCTTTCCTTTGGGCGTCAGCCAGGCGCACTTTAAGCTCGCGCGTCCCTAGTGCCTTCTTTAACGGCCAACGCAGTATACGCGCACGAAGCAACATCAGTAACACTGGGCTATCATCCGCTATCGGAACGTCGGGCGCAAAATCACACTTCGCCCGCTTCTCGTTCTTGGATATGGCCCTAGTGTTCATCTTTCCACCAGTTTTTACGTTGTCCGCCCAATTCGCCACACCAGCGAACTTACTCAATTGGTCTAAGAAGACATGAGGCTGGTGCAGAAATTCCTCGTAGGGTCTAACCATTACATTTGTTGCACCAAAGCTACGAACCAGCATCTCAACAAGCGTGTCGAAATATAACGCGATATGGTGCCTGCCTCCCGCCTGCCCCGAAACGAGTTGATCTAGAACGCCCGGTAGCGTAGCTACGCCCCAAAAGTGAAGATAATTATTGAAGTTTTGAGCCAGCATAGAGTGAATCAAATCAGACTGTCTCCGCAAGGTTAGCAATACCTTAAAATCGCGATAGTGTAATGCTTCAGCAAGCGCATAGACGCCATCAACAATCTCTTCAATGCTTGCCATTCTTGAACCACCCCCATACCTATACGGAGATATGGCCCTTGCAAGAATTCCTTCATCAGAAACATCACCGCTCGTGAGTGCTCTGATGCTTCTCGGCGGATCAAATCCCTAACATTCATTACAGCATGAACATCAAGATCCCGAGCTGATTTGATCGTCCCTGATCTGATTGCTTTTCTAAGGTACAGAAGAGACGTGTTAGCCGATTTTTGGTTCGTTCCAATTGGAACTACGTGCTTGCCGCCATAAACAATTGCTGGATGCGAATTGAAGACGCCGTGCTGAAGACTGGTCGTAGCGGTCTTGGGCATGCCAATATGGAAAATGCATTTGCTATCCATTATTGCCTCATCTGAAAAGTGAAGCTATACACCAAGTTTCGGTACGCCGGAACATGCCTGCAAGGCCAGCCCCTGCACGTTGGTTACCCGCCCGATCTATTAGCCAACACTGCACGGCACATAAGCCCATCCGTTTACAGCAATACGTTTGGAATAGACTATTGAAGGGACCATCGGCAGCGCCCACCTAAACCACAAGCGATGAAAATATAGCGTCGCCCAAATCGCACCTTCAAGGTGCCGCGCCGTTCTCCGACAGAAACCCCTGGATGTTCTCCGGAATTCTACTCCAGATGTAGTTCGCCTGCCCGCTGGTTAACTGATGTCGCCAGGTCCCCGGAACCCCATCACGGATAAAGCTCTTCTTGAGCCTACTAGAAACAACATTGTTTCCGGAGTTCTCATACTCCCTTAGCTTCTCCTGCGTTGTCGATTCAATTGCAAACCGGAGAGAGGGCTCATCAACGTCTTCAACCTCAAAATGGCCTAAAATTAACCTTAAAGCGCTATCGGGATCGAACTTGATTCGTTCGTAAGCAACTGCAAGCGCATCACCAGATCTACTTTTGCATTCAGCAATTTGGAATTCAATCTGTTCAATATATTGGTCCAGATATTGATCGATATGCTTGTCAATTGTCTCCACGGATCCCCTGGCTGTCCGGAAGTGATAGTGCATCGAAAGCGAATAATCAAACGGATTCCGGAATAAAAACAATGCTCTTCTATACGGACAGTCTGAAACAGATAGATGGGTATGGATAAGAAACTCCATGCCAACTGCGTTCGCCGTAAAATGTGGTTTCGATGCCAGCCATTCGGCTACTTCCCGGTCCCACGACCGGTGTTCAACCGAGTGTAGTATGTAGCGCTTATTCATTCTACTAAAGTCAACGGGCTCTTCATGCCCAAGCCTTTTCGCGCAATAATTGCTAATCATCAGAAGAGTCCAGGTGACACCACTCTTTGGAATTGAATGTATGAGTGCCTGGTTGCGGGAAAGGGCTCGAATCAGATTTCTCCGGCACCCCTGAAATTTCTCCCGATCGCGCAAGGCTTTGCGCTCGAGATCAGCAGCCCAGGGGCCAAGAATAGGGATCATTGAAGTCCAGTGTTTTAACTTCATGAGGTCTCTCGCCATTTAGTCTTCAAAATGTTGGGCTTCTATTTAGGCTCGTCTGGCGTTGCCCGCGGAGTCTTGCAAACCTCGGGCCGCGTGAAACGAGGATTAACTAAAGTCTTGATTCGCCGGTCCCGGTATGGAAGCTTGAAGCTCATCGGCATACTGCTCATCAGACATCTCAAGAACTCGTCTAAATTGACGATCTCCCGTCAATGCGCATACTTTCTTTACGCTTTGGAGAAAGTGTAACTGCTGGAACGGATCGTGCACAATCATACTGGTGCGAATATGTTCGCTCCTCGTAAAGGAGGCATTCGTAGGATGCATATAGTTTGATCGATATCCACCCAAATATAAATCAAAGTTGATGCACGATATTGATGACGGCTGGAATTGAAGAAGGTCAAATAAAATCAAGGGGAGCATATTGAACTGCCCGAACGGGAATATGTCTTCGGGTCTAATACAGGATCGACATTTGAGCTTTCGATTAAACACTTCTTTCATCTTTTCGGACTTAAATACCGTCCAGTTCTGGTCGAGGATACCTGTCTCTATCGCTCGCTTTACATGCTCATGCTGCAGGCTGTTGTAGTAAACGATATCCCGTCTGATGTAGGCGGAATTTGTATTCTCTATCTGTTGGCTGCCATAGGCATTTATTTGAACGGCAATATCAAAATGTGATATGTCGTCAATAGTTGGCTTCGACGCCCTACCGGGACCCAATATTACAACAGGTCTATCTTTGATGAAGTCATTAAAAGGTATATCGTTACGGCTTGGAGCTATATCTAAGAGCCGGTCTAGGAAGCGAGCGGTATTTCCTGAATCATCCTTCTCCCTTAAGGAGAGCGTCGCCCGTGCTTTTCTCCAAAGCCCTTGATCCAGATCGTGTCGGACCCAGTTTGCTTTGTTGGAACTCTTGACGCAATGTTCCAGGAGAGCCTCTCGTACGTTGAGAGCTTCGAGAAAGGCCCCGGTATGAAGAAACGCGTTATATATTTCTCGTAAAACAGTTTGATCAATATTCACCAACCTGCATTTTCGTTCTGAAAAGTTGCTAATGGGTTCTTCTCCCCTAGTGCTGTCATGCATATCTTCGTAGACACCAAGAAGATATTCCTGAACGGCCCGATCAGGCTTAATACCTGCCTTGCGTAGTCCTCTCAAAAAGCTTCGAATAAAGTCTTTATCACTTTCAGCCAAAAAAGCATCTGAATAGCGGTCTGCTCGAGCAACAAATTTGTTGCGTCTTCTTAGGTGAGTTATTAGGCGTTTTAGAGGTTCGTGCAACTTGGCCACCGTTGGCTTGCAGCTGGATTCCGGGCTGGGTAATGATATCCGGCTTTTAGGGGATCTCAAGCCGATGTTTTGTCAAGGTACATATAGTGAGCTCTACTCACCCCTTGATTCTATAGTTTTTAGCTGGTGACGTTGACCAGAGCTCCTAGATTCACCCGGATATTGAAAGAAGTGCCGGCGCAGGATCGCTGTACTGCCCGGTATAGCCGCGTTGCCGGGGCGCGTGCTCCGTTTATCAATTCTCACATAGTGTGAACTATGCTCCCCCTCTGTGAGCTCCTGTCCGCCCCCTCTTAGAGACCATTTTAGAGGAGGCGACAACTATCCTGACAGAGGGGGCTACCGCACGTGCCTGAACACCGCATGCCGGTGACCGCCGCTGTGAGACTACCGTCGAGATGCGCCTTGATCGTTCGCGCGACCTTCTTGACGGGGTCAAGGGGCCTCCTTCCACCTCGGATACCTCCCAGGTCGCCTGGACGCCGGGAGTCTGGCTGTAGAGGCCGCGGCCCTGTATAAAATCAACTCGAATCGTGGCCAGCTGGTAGCCTATCCGAAGCGGTCAGCTCACAGAAAGTCGGGAAGAGCTAGATAGCGCTACGGTGATCTCTATTGCGTCGATTCGGCGAATGTGCCAGAGGCTCCCAATCATTTCCGAGCGAAGAAGCCGTTGGCCTCGACGATTGGTCCATCTTGGGATATTCGGCTGACCGGCGAGATTGCTACTAGATGAAAGTCGCTCTGTTCAAGAAATCCTACTACCTCATTCCACGTTGGGATTCCCCGGTAAATCGGAAGGAACGAAAGTTCCACGAGTACAAGAGTTATGTCGATGAGGCGGGGTCCGGCGCCTTGGAGTACTTCAAGGTCATGGCCCTGGGTATCGGACTTGAGCAGAATGTTTCCTTCTTCCAAATTACTCGTGTAGCCAATCCATTCCTCGGTGCTTTCGATAGTAACTTGCTCTTGCCTTGTGTCGTCTGATAACGAGAACCGCGTCGTGGCAAAATCGTTGTGCTCATAAAGGGAGGAAAAGACATCCTTTGTATGTGTGTGGAGGGTTCGCGTCTCCTCCCGCGTTCCAAGGCCGACATTGAAAACATTCCATCTGCAGTCCGAACATGCCCGCTGCTTCAAAATATCGAAAGCGCTCGGAAGTGGTTCAAATGAACATATGACTCCGTCGTAGCCCAGTTTTCGACAGGCGCTTCCGAACTGTCCCCTATTCGCACCCACGTCCAGGATGTTGCTTATCCCATACACCGAGAGTAGCCTTCGAAGCTGTTGGCGATACGTCAGCAAACCTTTGTCAGATGATATTTCTAAGCCTGAGAATTGATATAGCGTGTCTCTTAAGGCTCTCAATCGCGTCATCTAATAAACCCTTTCAGCAGCTGGTGGATTATTTGCGCTTGACGGTCGTGGCTGGCAATTGGGTGGGCCATGTCTGATAGCGTTCAATTGACCTATGTATGGGTAGCGCAAGCAAAGCAACCTTAAATGCAAGAAATTGCTGGGCAAGCCTGACCGAGCCCAATGTTAGCCTTGTCGAATCTTTCTGGAGTTTTTGTGTGTTGACCGGTTCGGATAGGCTACCGGCTGACCCCGGTTCGAGTCCAGTTCCATGCAAGACCGCGAGCTCTACCCCCAGATTCTCAGGATTCAAGCACCCTTTCCACGTCGCCAATCGCCTCGGCGATGCCGTCGACAAGGTCCGCCGGAGTGGGCACAAGGCGCTGCTGGCGACCGAGGGCGGGTCGGTCCTGACCAAGAGCTGCCATCTCTGGTTGCAGCACCCGGACAACATGACCGACAAGAGTTGGGGCCGTCTCAAGGCGCTCAAATCCGCCAACCTCAGGACCGCCCGGGCCTGGGCGATCAAGATCCATGCGATGTGCTTGTGGGACTACCAAGTCAGGAGCTGGGGCGCCGCGCCTGGATGGACTGGTACAACTGGGCGATCCGTTCGCGCCTGGACCCGGTCAAGAAGGTCGCGCGAACGATCAAGGCGCACCTCGAGGGGATTCTCACGGTGGTCGTCACCGCTCCGACCAACGCCCGCGCCGAGGGATTCAACACCATGATCCAGAAGATCAAGCGTGACGCCCGCGGGTTCCGAAACAAGGAACGGTTCAAGGCTACGATCTATTTCCACCTGGGTGGCCTCGATTTCTACCCGGCAGCCGTTTGAAAATGAGTGCTACCCATACGATTCAGTGAAGAGCCCTCTTAGAGACCATTTTATAGGAGGCGTCAACTATCCTGACACAGGGTGGTGGTGCTTAGCTGGGTTCATTTAGAACCGTATTTCTATATAGAAACTTGGATTCCTTCAAACGACATTTAATCAAGGAAAATGAATTCTCATGTAGAAGCCGGTGACAGGGCATTAGCGTATCTTCCTGATTTATCCCCCGTTCATACCCCACTTCAATGACGATAAAATCGATTTTCGATAGTACTGGCAAAAAACCTTCTAGAACTTCTGGCTCAGCACCCTCCGCTTCGACCTTGAGAAGCTTTATTCTATCTATACCAAATCGCTGGATGAGAGATTGACCTGAAAGAACCGGAATTACCTTCTTGCTGAAGTAGGTGGGTGGCTCCACAAATGAACTGTCGGCCGTGTCTGGCTTACTGAAAAATTCGAGCTCCCCTTCGAATGACCAAAGACCGCCATTGTAATGCCGGCAGCCGTGAATATTTTCGCAGAGCACTTCATACTCTTCTTTTTCAGGCTCTATCCCTATATAGCTAATATTCCGAGTTTGCGCCCAACGTCCTAGCTCCCCAATATTCGCGCCGCAATCAACCATGAGGTCTTCGATCTTCCAGTCCACACTACTCAGGAGGTAGGATTCTGCCAATCGATCGATTCTGGCTTTTATCCCCTTGTAGTAAAATCGCGCTCTTTCCAGGTGGGCAATACGAATTTGTGTTTCGCCATCATCGACGAGATAGCCAATTCGGTCTTCCGGTTTCGATATCTTGATTGCTCTACCCTTCAATCTATTTTTGAGGTTTCTTACAAGCATTCGGGACATGACCATCACTCCAGCCGGTCTTCAGGATCGCCGTTTTCTCTGTTCTCGGTTCGATTTGCCTTGGTCCATCATAAGCGAACCGGACCGCCACATCCGGAAAGTTTATGCATGAGGGCATCAGCCTCAATCGAGTAGCGTTTGAAAGAGCAGTGCTTTTCAATCAGAGATCTTGCTGAAATAACTACTTTTTCAGTATTGGTTGCGTCCTCCAGGATCGCAGTCGCCGCATCATGGATTTCTTTTTGGTCACCGGCGTGGAGGCTAAAAAAATCCCTACATGGCCTCAGTAGCCCAAGCATCCCCGGAAGGGGCCTCGATACAACTGGAATGCCAAGTGCCATCGCCTCTCTGACGACCCTTGGAAAGCCCTCTGCAAAAGAGACCTGAAACAAAGCTTGGCAATTGGCCAAATATACTAGAACGTTGTCCTTATGGCCATGAAAGTGAACCTTATCTCCGAGCCGCGCCTTTTCGACCCATCTGATACACTCTTGGTAATACTCCTGTTCCAGCGGTTTGCCGAGGAAATGCAAATGGACTTCTTCATTTTCTCTCAGCATACTTTTCAGCCCTCGCAAAAGACCAAGTTGATTCTTCCTCGCCTGGAATGAGCCTATGGCCACAAGCGCCCTCTGACCAGGCGGGTACGGACTCTCGGCTTGCCTGGCTGTCTCGATTGACTTCCAGTCGACACTTGGCGTCAGACATACAAGTTTGCCCGAAAGGCCGGGCTTTGTTTCTTCAATTTCCCGTACAATTTCAGTGGATTGGCACAAAATGTGGTCATAAGAGTCCATCACGACCGAATACAGGTCTCCGTCCGGGTATGATTGTCTGAATTCGCTCAGGCGATATTGTTCAAAAGCTGCAAGATCGCCAGCGTGATTGAAGACCACCGGAGCACTTGTAATTCTTCTGAGCTCACTGAGTGCATCTCGAGATAGCAGGTTCTTTGCAAGTACGACATCGGCCCCTTCGAGGGATTTTCGTCCCGCCTGGCGGCCGCTGAGTGGCATCCGGTCCAGCAGTCCGCCGACAGCATGTCTCCACCCCGCTGGCGGGGATATCGGTGGGAGCGGGGATTTCCTAACAATTCCCGGCGGAATGCCAGTTCGCTGTGATGCGCGCGCACGCAAGATCCCAAAACGGTACTCGAATCCGGTGCAGTACTGGGCAAGAACAGATACTTCGACGCCTGCAGCCAGTAGCGCCAGCGTCAGGTCGGAAAAGCTTGCAGCCTCACCGTTGCGACGGGTGATATTGCTGTGCAGCATGCAAACCCTTAGCGGCCGGCGGCTCGCATCGGTTGCTTGTACCATTGGGGCTGCCATTTAGCGAGTATCCGATCGAGTAGCGAGGGTCCGATCGAGGCGCCGCTGAATTGCTCGGTTCAGGTCTTTCTGCACTTTCATCAGCCTGGCAATTGCTCGCCGCCAACCTCCCTGCTCCTCGAGGCTGGATCGACCCCCGACGAACGACCATTGGCGTTTGCCTTTCACTCCTTCGCAGGTCAGCCACTTTTCAGCGAACGGGCGAAGCGAGTTGTGTGTCGTAAACAGCGCTCTCGTGGCACTCTGATCGAGCTGTGTGTAAGGATGAAAGCCGGCACCCGCCAGCCGTTCCTGAGCCTTTAGTATGGGGCCTCTTGATTTCCCCCGGTGTGATATTGGCATTGGCAACCACATCATGAAGGGGCGAATCGCAAGCCCCATGATCAAGCCGCGTCGTTCGGCCTCTTCGTTATTCGACCCTTCGCCCCCCTGGAGGGGGCCGAACAGTTCTTGGAAGCGGTGCGCATGGAAGACTCCTACGTCGATGAATGCTCGCTGCCGACTATGGCCCGGCTGCCTAATGTACGCATTGTTCGAGGGGTCGATGACGGTTCTTTCGGTCTCGTCTCGTGCATTGGCAAGTTTCATGAAACAGGGTACATACTGAGTCGCACTCTCATTAACTCTGAAGAATTCCTGAATCGCCTGGCGATCCTGCCGCTCTAGGGGCCTCAGCATCTGCATGTCGTCCTGAATGAACAACGCGAATTCGGTTTTCGCGTCGACAGCATCATCCAGAGCCCACTGCATGTTCTGGTTCAAGCCCCCGACCTTGTAGTCACCATCCGAATCCGCGGTCCGATGAATTCGGAACCGGTCGGACCAGCGCTCGAGAACCTCGCAGGTCAGGAGGTCCTGGCTATTGTCATCGATTACATGAACTTCGTGTTCGGGCAGGCAGCGATCGATGGAGCCCAGGCAGTTGTCCAGAAACTCGCCACGGTTGTACGAGAAGACGTAGACTTTCATTCTGAAATCTGGCATTAGTCAGCCAGCCTCGGCGATGCTGCGAAAAATGTCGTTGCTTTCCATCAGCGAATTGTAGGAACCTGCACCGACGACCCGCGCGTGATCCAGGACATAGACTTGATCGCAACGTTGAACGGTGCTGAGTCTGTGTGCAATGATGATCATGGTCTTTTGGCCGGCTAGTTTGTCGAGGGTCTGCATCACTGCACGTTCAGTACGGTTGTCGAGCGCGCTGGTAGCTTCATCCAGGACGAGGACGGCGGGGTCGTGGTATAGCGCCCGGGCAATTCCGATTCGTTGTCGCTGCCCACCCGACAGGCGAACGCCACGCTCGCCGATCAAGGTCTCATAGCCCTCTCTGAGTTCGTTTCCCACAAAGTCGTCGAGCTGCGCGATCGAGGCTGACCTGCGGATTCGTACGTCGTCGATCTGTTCTGGTGGGATGCCGAATGCGATATTCTCCCGAATGCTGCCGTCGGTGAGATAGATGTGCTGGGGTACGTAGCCGATTGTGCGTCGCCAGGCGCGCACGTTGTCCGGCGTGATCGGGGCTTCATCGACGCACATCTCGCCAGCTGAGGGCCTGAGCAGGCCGAGGACGATGTCCACGATCGTCGTTTTCCCCGCGCCGGTGCTGCCGACCAGTCCGATTCGCGTCCCGACCGGGACGGAGATGTCTATACCCTTGATGGCGTCCGTGTTCGCGCCCGGGTAGCGGTAATGGATGTTCCTGAGTTCTATTCCTCGCTCAACCTTGAGTGGTGACTCGCGCCTGGTGCCGAGGTGGCTACCGGTTTCGGGTGTCAGTGATTCCAGGGTATCGTGCAGGTTGTCCAGGGCGGGGCCCGAGAAGCGTAGCTTCCCGAGGTTGACATACATCATCTGAAGCGCCGGCTTCATTCGAAGGACAGCGAAGGCGAACAAGGCGAGTATCGGGAGTGTGGATCGCAGTTCATCCGGTCCGGAAACGGCAAACAACGCGAACAGAACGACACCGCCCATGATGAAGGCTTCGATGATCAGCGGCGGGACACCCGACAGGATCGCAGATTTGGCGCGCATCCCGGCAAACTCTCGTGCGGGTTCCTTGAATTGTTCCAGCGCAGCGCCTTCCAGGCCGCCGATCTTGAGCTCCTTGATGCCCCCGAATGATTCGCTGATCGCGCGGAAGCGGCGCTGGTTGGCGGCCAGGCGCCGTTGGCCGAGACGCTTGAGAGGTCCCCGGAGCACCATGTAGGCCAATATGTAGGCAACTAGCAATCCCAGGCCCGCCGCGCCCGCTAGAAGCGGGTCTACGATGACAAGCAGTCCGACGATGAAAAGCGCGACCAAACCCTTGGACAGGACTTCCATCAGCGGCTTGATCGAGCCTGCTAGCACGGCTTCGACCTCGGAGAGCACTGTCTTTCCGATATTCGAACTATGCTGATTGAGAAACCATTCATAGGGTTGACGGAGATAGCCAGCCACGAGCCGCCGGGCCAGGGAGTAGCCGATTCGCTCACTGAGTTTGGCCATGGCCCATTTGAACGTGATCTTGCTGCCGATCGAGACCAAGAGAACCACGAAGAAGCCCAGGCCCAGGAAGAAAAGGAATCGACGTTCGGTCTCGAAGCCGAGGGTGACGTAAAGCCACTGTAGCCATTCGTTTTCATGAACCAATTCGGGCTGCGAAAGTACACCAATGAATGGCAGGACCGCCGCCACGCCCAGAACTTCGGCCAATGCTGTGGCAACCATCAGCGCGAGAACCAACAGGGCCCTCTTCGATTCCGCTCTTGTGAGCAATTGAAGCGTCTTGCGGACGTTGTCAAACACGGGCTGTCGGCTCCGCTCCGATGGTGGCAACGATGTCGGAAACAATCCGACCGCAACTGTTTCCGCCGTTGGTGTCGAATATTTCGGTCAGGAGTTCCTTGCGCCTTGCCTGGTACCCGTCCTCGAGCCGAAGGGCTCTCTGGATCTGGTCGAGCATCTCTTGTGGCGTGCCGACGACCGGACCGGGAACGTAGCGATCGTAATCGAAGTAAAGCTCTCGTTCCATCTTCTGGTAGTGCTCGATATCGAATGGATAGAAGATGATCGGTCGGTCGAGCAGCAGGTAATCGTAGAAGATGGACGAGTAGTCGGTCAGCAAAATATCAGCCAGTGCCAGGATGAGGTAGGGGTCCATGCCCGTCGGCATGCAGTCAATTCGGTCATGGCCGTTCTGTTCGAAGCTGGTGAAGTCCGTCGACATCGGGTGTGCCTTGATCAGAAGGTGTGCATCGAGTTGCGACAGGTGCTGATCGAGTTCGTCCGCGTTCAGTGCCTTTTGATACTGGCCCGGATTCTCGTTGCGGCGAAAAGTGGGCATGTACAGTACGATCCTGCGGCCCTGGGCCTTTAGGCCGTGCAGGCGGTCGAGCCATCTTGATTCAATCGATAACAGCAGCGACGGAAAGCCGGGGTCGACCAGCCGGTCGTTTCGAGGATACCCCAACGGCAGCACTCGCTCGGGATCGATGCGGAAGGCGCCGGAAAAAACCGGCACCTGGGAGTCGGAAGACACCACGATGCGGTGGGGCTTTACAAGGCGCTTGAGTCGGTGAGGCCAGTTCGCCAGCCGTTTCAGTCCCCGGGCATTCCGATAGCGGTCGAAGCGGTTGTCGAAGTTGATCTTCTTCAGGGGCACGCCGTGCCACAGGTTGACGCGGAATGCGCGGCCGGAAAGCCAGAGACAAATGTCGTCGACCGTGTGCGTGAAAATGTACGTGCCGGCTCGGAGGCAGAGCCAGATGCCGCGAACGCTGTACAGGGACGCGGCATCGCCACCGAGATCTCTCAGTTCCTCGGCCAGTTCGAGGTTGCGAGTGATCCAGACCGCTCTGATGCCTGGTTTTCGGTTGGCGCTGATCCACGCATGGAGGTGGCGCGTGTTGTCGGTGTAGGTCAGTCCGTCCCAGGTTCCGAGCACCCACAGGTCCTTTCTGCGGGGCACCAGGAAGGACAGTGCCCAGATCGGCAGCAGGGCGATCATGGCGAACATACGCCGCCAGTTCGACCCCATGATCAGTCGGGCCTGCGACTGGAAGAGTCGCTCGAATCGGGTGACGGTCAATGGAGGTCCCGGTTGAGGAATTCGAGGATCTCGATTGCCGACACCAGGTCGCTGTCGCCAACGGACGAGAGGCGGTCGATGGCGTCCTTGATCGAAGTGGTCGACACGTTTCGTGTTCTGGGTAGATAGCGGACTTCGCAGTAGGCGGACAGGTCATCGAACTTACCTTGCCAGTCCTCGCCCATTACGAGCAGGTCCACATCGTGACGCTTGATATCCTCGACTTTCTGTTCCCAGGCATCCTCGGGAATGACATGATCGACCCCCTTTAGCGACGAGATGATCTCGGCGCGATAGGGGTAGGAGAATATGGCCCGCTTACCCTTCTTCAAATTGAATTCATCGGTGGAGACGCCGACGATGACGCGCTCGCCCAGTTCCGCGAGACGTTGTATCAACCGAACATGACCGACATGGAACATATCGAATGTTCCGTAGGTCAGGACGGTCATTCCCCTTTTGTCGTGTTCCATGATCCCCTCTTTTGGGCCTCCATCCGGGAAGCCGTGATTGTGCTCAGGTCAGCATGCGTTGAATCGAGTCGGCAATCCGCGTGTGATTCTCGGTGGACTCGAGGTGTGGATTCGGGTGGCCGATTCGCTTGAATATCTCGCCCCTGCCGCAGCGTGCGAGCAGTTGACCCACGGCCTCTTGCAGTTCGTCGTGATCGATCTGGGTGTTCAAAATGTCCTCGACCCTGAAGTCGTGGCTGTAGAAAACGACGCCGGGCAGGGTTCTGTACCAGCAGCCGGGGCCGAAAACCAGCACGGGTTTGCCGCCGGTGATCGACTCCCATCCCACAGTGCCCGTTATTGTCGCTGCGAAGCGGCATTTGTGCAAAAGCTCGTACGTGTCGGTTTCGACGGGCACCAGTTCGGCATTCGCAATGCCGTTGAGGCGCTCGTAGAACCATTTTCCTCGCATGAAGCCGGGCTGGAGCGGATTCTCCTTGACCAGAATTTTCCAGCCATCGGGCAGTTTGCGCGACAGTTGCTCGATTGCCAGGAGCTGGTCGTCGTACATGCCGCCCCAGGCGGTCGTGTTCTGCTCGGGCTGGAAATGTAGCGGGAAGTAGACGAAATCACCGCTGGTATCGGGCTTTCGGACGGTAAGCCGTTGGTTCCAGTAGCGGTATTTTCGCTCCTGGACGTACTGGAATGCGGCTTCACCGATGTTCCCTCGATGCCAGGTCTTGGCGAGGAACGCGTACTCCGGCCAGGTGCGGGCCCGGTCACGCAGGCTCTTGCGTTTGTGGGCCTCGACGTAGGGCAGGTCCTTCTCGAACTGACGCTCGATCGGCATCGGCTCCGGATTCTCCAGAATCCTGGATGTCCTGAACAGGCCATAGTCTTCGTGCTCAAAGACGTGGAAGAAGCGTCCGGGGAAGTGGTTGCGCTGAAGAATCAGGGTCTTGATGCCAAGGGCGCGTGCAACGTGATAGGCGATGAAATCGGCTCCCGTGTGGGGTGCGCGATTGAACACCGCCAGGTCGATCGCCTCGTCGGCGAACGTCGTGGCGTAGTAGTTGATCTGGATGTTGAAGATGTCGACGAAGTCGTGAATGGTCTTGAGGCTGTAGCCGAACTGGTTGACCTTGTTGTTGCGGGCGTACATGCTCATGAACTGGTACAGCCGGGGATAAAGCCGGTCGTAGAGCTCCGGATCGATGCCCCGGTAGCTGTGGGGGCCGAGATGCCGGGCTCGCTCCTCGTGGTCCGGATGTGCGCCCTGCAGGGCTTCGCGTGCCCAGATCGTCCGTTTCCAGACGCCTCGCTCGCGCAGAATGGGCGCGATATTGCCCCACAGGTATTTTCCGAGGTGAAGATAGACGTTGTTCATTCGCAAAAGCGATAGTTGAACTGGTTGATTTCCGGTTCATGAGTCCGCCGGATCATTTCCGTTTCATGGTCTGTGTAGAAGCTTGTGTAGTCCCACCCCGGGCCACGCTTGAGAGTCGGGAAGCATTCGGGTTCGAACGGGATGCCGATGCGATGACAGATCGCTCGCATGTCATTCTGCAGGCTTTCGAAGCGTCCGACGAAATCGACCGCGACTTCGCCTCCCAGGGTATACATGGGCCAGGTATTGACCGGTACCGGACGTACTTTCTCGGGGTCCGGCCGGTCGGGATCGGCAATTCGTTCGACGAACTCTTCAAACGACACTCCCTTTTCGGCTGCGCGTGCCCACGTGAATTCCGAAACTGTGCGGTCCCAGGGGTTGCGCACGAAACAGAATTTGAAGAACTGCTCCCATTCTTCCGGGAAGGTTGCCGCGATTTCTTCGGCCGTCGGGTGCATGGGCTTGGCGGGAAACCATCTGGCCCAGTGGGCCCGGTTCGCGGCGTTGAGCAATTGGCCGGCCGTGGGTCGCCGCCGGGTGCGTATCGATTGGCCCAGGCGTCGGGCGATGGCGCGGATGCCGGCTGGCTTGAAGCATTCGCGTACAACGCGGCGCGTCGTTTGCCCGCCGGCGTGCAGTGAGCCCTTCCAGATCCCGATCTGGATGTCGTCCGGACCGAGATGACGGTTCAGGTAGGCCGTAATGGACGAGCCTGCGGCCTTTCGGCAATGAACGAAGATGAATCGGTGCTTGTAGCTGATGATCACGAATCTCGAATCTCGTCACGACCAATCAGTCGGTCGCGGTCGGGAAGACGTCCGGCTTCGTCTGCCAGGTCGCGATGTCCCAGATCTTGAAAGGCGCCTCGCAGACCAGGTTCACCGATTGTCGGGGCGATTGACCGGGTCGGCGCGGCGTGACGCCGTGTATGGCATCCGGTCCGTGCAGGAAAAGGACAAGCCGGTTTTCCCTGGCATCGATTGTCTTGACCGGCTCGACGAGGCTCGGTGGAATCATTCGGTCCCTCCAGTACTCCCGGTTGCGGGGCTCCCGGAAGCGGTAGAAGACCAGGTCGCCGCCTTGTTCGGCGCCGACCCCGCGGAGATAGAAAAGACCCGCCCAGAGCGCCACTTCGCGATCCACGTGAGGGCCCAGTGGGCTCCCGGCTGCATCGGCTGGCGTTACGTGGGAGATCTGGCACTCCAGCCAGGCGTCTTCGTGCCCGCCTTCGCTCCCGTTGCGCATGGCAGGGCGCAGTTCGTCAAGACCCGCGCCCGCACGTTTCCGGAATACGGCATCGGCATCCTGGAGGAACCGGGAGAAGACGGACAGGCAAGTTTCGTAGAAGTCCTGGCTGAGATGCTGTTGCAGGAAAGTCCGCCAGGGCGCCGACAAGTCAAGTTCCTCGTCCTTGAGTAATTCTGCCGCTGACCTTCGGTGGTAGCGGTTCGGACCCTTGAGCCGCGGCCCGGCCAGGTAATCGTCGGCGGGCATCGAGCGGCAAAGTGCGGCGAATGCCTCGTCAGGGAGTGCGTTGTCGATGACGATGTGCGGGAAGGGCTCGGGGATCACTTCCGGCCAGTTGTCTTCGCGGATCAGCAAGTAGTCCCGGGCGGCCGGTGAATCGTCGCTGAAACGCCCGTGACTTACTGAGCCCGCGCGAGTTTCACCCATCGCGTTGCACTCTCCGGATTCCCACCGCATGCGGATAGCCTTGTTCGCTGACATGTGCGGTTTCGTAACCCGCATCGGCCAGTTCGCTGCGAACTTCCTCGGCCGTGAATCGATGGCGGTAGTTCCAGTCCATGACATCTCCGTCATCCAGCGGCTTCTCTCGCCGCATACGCCGGATCAGGCTGGCCACGGCGCGTTGTGTTCGATCTCCGGGGCCGGGCTCGCCTTCCAGCGCAAAGTAGCTGAGGAGGAGCGGGGCGCCGTCGTCAAGGTGCCCGGCAAGCGAGCTGAGGAACTCGACGCGCTTGTCGCGATTCATGATCAGTGTATAGGAGCCCCAGCCGACCACGACACCGTCGAATCGCCCGGTTGTTGCCGGTGCTTCGTCGCGTGGGCAGATCTGGACTCGACTGTTCATCCGATGCTTTTCAAGGTGACGATTAGCGGCCGCGGTGAGCTCGGGATTGCACTCGAAGGCTTCCAGTTCGTAACCCAGCGGTTCCAGGGCGAGGACCTCCCGACCGCCGCCGGCGGCGGTGATCAGCAACCTCCCGCGTGACGGGAAATGAGCCTTCAGCGCTTCGCTCTCCCATGGCAGGAGGCCGCGGAGATTGTGGCTTTCCGATGCCCACTTGCCCGTCCTGCCCGCATTGAGTTCGTCGAGGTAGTGGAAATCCTCGCGACGGAACAGGCCAAGCGCCAAGCCGGTTGCCAGGCCGGTTTTAATCGGGCTCCTGGCTAGCCAGGGATAGGCTCTGAAGTAGGCTTCAACTATTGGTTTCAATTGTTATTCGGTTTCCGATTTCCGGGAAACCGTTGGTTCCACTCGGGCGGGCCGAATAGCTCTCGGGTAAATCCGCTCATGCTGCGAACTTTTTCGAGCGCGTCGGGGTGTTCTTCGACAAAATCCATAAGCGCCTTGCGGTAGCCTCGTATGTAGTCGGAATCAGGGTCCTCTAGGCCGAATCGCGGCTCGTCGCGTTCCAGGCTGGACCGCGAAAAGTAGCCGTCGCCCCCGTTCATCGGCATGCCGCAAAGCACGATCTCCGAAAAACCCATCTTGATTGCGATCTTGATGGCGCTGCCGCCGCTGGTGGCCAGGGTGACGCAGCCGGGCCAGTAAACGTGGATCCCGGGCTGCAGGGCGCGTTCACGCGGCTTGCCCGTGTGAACGATGATCCCGGGATTCCTGCTCAGCTTGCGAAATCGTTCGGCCTTTTCGGGATGCTGGGTCATCAGGAAATCCGCGTGGATGACCCGGGCGGACTCGTTGACGGCGATGACTGATGCTTCGGGCATTCGTGCTTTGCCGGCATCGAATTCCTCGAGCAGGGCCGGCGCCGAACCACAGATCAGGGCCTGCTCGGGAAGGTTCTGCCCCGCCAGCCAGCTCTCGCCGTGCTCGGGTGTGCACGTGCCGTGTCGATCTGAGTCCGCCACTATTTTCCGCTGTTCACGCGACCTGGCGAATCCGCGTCATCATCCGATCATTCGAGGCCTGGCAAGACTCGAGATAGCGATCGAGGCGAGCGCGTTCGTGCGTTGACCATGCCCGGGGCGCCGCGCTTGCGATGTCGGCAAGTTCGCGGACTTCCCGGACTACCCGGTCGGTGCTTCCGAAGGCATCCTGTAGCAGCCAGGAGATCTTCGGGATGCTGGATTCCACCGCGAGGAATGGTGCGGCGGTCAGCAGGCACATCGTGACGGCGTGATAGCGACCCGTGATGACTACGGAACTGTCGCGGATCCGGGAAATGTATCTGTCCAGGCCGGGGCGGTGTCGGATCTTGTCGAATATCCAGCGACGGGCTTTTCCCAGATACCTTCGGGGTGTCGCGATGCGGTGCGGATGCGGAAACCTGGCGTACTGTATTGGAATGTATGGGTAGCCCTGGCTTCGAGCAAAGCCTTCAAGTTGTCTCGAAATGCCGCGACTGGCGCTGTCGGTCACCATCGGACGAGAGCTCACGCTGCTTTCGTTTCGGTGATCCAACGGGTACGCGAGTGTCAGATCGGAAACGGTCTCGGCGTCTATCCCGGCCGAACCCAATGCCTGCGTACTGGCTGTGTCGCGCGTGAAGATCAGCGCGTAGTCGGACAGCAGATCGTTGATCTCAGGCTGGTTGTTGTGAACCGTGGCGTTGATCAGCACGCTGGGTATGTCGAACTTTGTCTTGAAGTGTCCGGCAACGCTGGCGAAACGTTCTGCCAGCGGGTGGTCCTGGCTGTCGTGGATGCTGCCCTCGGCGTTGACGAGGACGAGATCGACGCGACGCCGGCGATTCAGGGTGCGGCTCGTTCGCCACTCCCTGCCGGTTGGCCAGCACCATTCCACTTTCATTCGATGCTCTCCCAGGAGGCGGAAGAGGTTCCTCATCACCAGCCAGCATCCCATGTGGTGCGCATTGCGGGTATCGTTGATGATGCCGACACGAATCAGTCCGCTCATTTTCTGGCCCGCACTTTGAACTCCTCGTCCAGGATTCGGCCATCCTCTTCGGACACGCGGTGGCATTCGACTTCGGTCGCCGAGAATCCGGAGAACAGTCCTCGGATGTCTTCGGGCTCGAAGAAGCAGGTCACACCGACTGTCTCGAACTTGCCGGCCGTGAAGTTGTTCCAGGTGTGTGGGCCGATTCGGCTTCCGTAGTTCCGGTCCGGATGGTTGACGCCCTTCAGTCCGATCGAGAAGAGTTGAGCCCCCGGCTTGAGGACGCGACGCGCCTCGTCGAGTGCGCGAAGGACCTCCGCGTACTCGTTGTGCACGATCGCCGCGCGGTCAATGACCATGTCGAAGTAGTTATCATCGAAGGGCAAGTGGGTGAAGTCGGCCAGTTGAAGCTCGGCGTCGAGCCCCCATTCCCCGAGCTGGCGTTCGGCAATGCTGATTGCGGCTTGCGATGCGTCGACTCCGTATGCCTGGAAGCCTTCTTCGGCCAGAAATCGCAGATTGTTGCCGGTGCCGCAGCCGAGGTCGAGAACTCGGGTCCGTGACCTGGAGGCGTTCCCCAGCGCGCGCATCACACCGGACACCACGGTTGTGTAGGGCCAGCGGTTGATCTGGCGACCCTGCCGGTAAACGCGATCTTCCCACGCGTTATCCACCCGCGGGTGCATAGGTGATATTGAAGTAGATCTCGGCACGGGCGTTGTAGCTGTGCTTGTCGGCGGCGCGGGTTGGACTGTTGGCGCCATTGAAGTCGAAGGTCTCCTTGCCGTCGGCGCGGGCCCGCTGGATACCCTTCCAGGTTGTCCAGGCGGCCAGGCCTCGATCACGCCATCTTTCGGAAGCGACGCACAACACATCGTTGGCCTCGCGTGGGCCGTAGATGAGGACGATGACTGATGCCAGGCTTCCGTCCTCTTCGTCGCGCCAGGCAAGTACGGCACCTCGTCCGTTATCGGCGGCGGCAATGACGCGTTGGAGCGTGTCGATCCTCTCGCTCGGGATGCGTTGATCCTGACGCAACATCGGTTCGTTGTGGAGCGCCACGATTTCATCGGGGCTCCAGTCCGATGTCGGTCCACGCAGACGGGTCGGTTTCAGCCTCAGGTCACGCTTGCGATTGCGCGCCATGTCCTGTCGAAGTTGCTCGATAGGGCGCTGGAGGTCCTGAATACGCGCGGTCTGTCTCACGTGCAACTGGAACCGTCCGGAGTCGGCGTGATCATGATTCCACCAATCGAATGCCCGCATGTCCGTTTCGCCCGGCGGCATCGAGAAGCGCAGGGCGCCATAGTGGGACAGGACCTGCGGGATCAGCACCTCGAGAGCCTGCTGGCGAATGGCCTGGTAGCGATGATATTTGAAATCGTGGATCTCGCCACTGAACATCGGGCCTACGTAGTAGAGGAAAATGGGCGGTCGAGCCATCTCCGACTCCGTCGCGCAGACCGGCCAGACGGCGACCAGGTCTTCCGATCGCCACGCGCCCCACCAGTCGACTCGATCGGCACACTGCGCGAGCATATCCGGGTGCGTGAAGCCGGTCGCCTGGGGCGAATCGGTCCAGAAAGCGGCGGCCTGGGAGTCCGTGATCGGTTCGGCACGAAACTTTCCCATCAGGCTCGATGCGCCGTATGCAGTCGGCGCCAGCACTTCGCAGCTTCGTGTTCGGCCAGGTCCAGCTCCGGATGCTGTACGAGAATGCTTCCGATCAACTGGCGATCCCGTTCAGAATCCACGGACAGGTGAACCGATCCCAGGTCGCGCAGATCGGTTGCCAGCGCATGAATTCGGAAGCTATCGGGCTTCTGATAGAACAGCGTTGTGACATGCTCGAGTTGCTCGGTGGTTTCTGCCATTTCCCATGCCCTTTCCAGGGCGTCGGTGCGGATGACTTCTGTCGTCAGTCCGGCCGGAACCGGCGAGGGCAGGTGAGTCGTCACCAGGTCGAGCGGATCGCCTTGTTCGAGCCGGAGGCGCATCAATTCGAGGCCCCGCTGCATGTCCATGAGCGGCAGGAAGGGTCGATCCCCGCAAAGGCGGGCAAATGCGTCAAACCCGGCGTATCGGGCCGCTGCTACGGCGCGGCCCAGTACATCGTTCAGGGGGCCGCGGTAGGTCTTCAGCCCCAGCTCACGAGCATGTTCTGCCAGCTCGTCATCACTTTCTTCTTCCGAAGTTGCCAGAACGAGTTCGTGGCCCAGCAGTTCGGCACGACGAACGACACGATCGAACAGGGTCGTTGGGCCAAGTTGCTTGAGCATTTTGCCCGGCAGTCGGCTCGATGACATGCGGGCGAAAAGGATCACTCCCAGTCTTGGTGAACGCTTCAGGGCAGCAGTCCTCAATGCGGGAAGTAGCCGAGCTCGTGGAGATCCTGGCCAAGCTCACGCTGCAGCCGTTCATTGGAGGCGCGATAGTGCCGGCTGATCTTCTGTTGCAACTCGGGCGTGAGCGTAATGCGCTTGTCGCTCCGGCTGGGCGTCATGTGCCACATTGCTCTTGCTCGCCTCCGCAGCAAGGGATTTCCGGGGCGACTGCCGTGTGATTGCCCAGACTTGAAAATCGGGTGAATACGCGCTTCTGGAGGTGCGATGTTCCGGGCTTGGAGATCCTCCCGTTGCACAACGAGTTTGTTCAGTGTGTGCTCCTGCCTGTATTCGCCGGGTCAACACCTCTCTCGATCAGGCCGTTTGCTTCCAGCAGCGAGACGATTCCGTCGATTTCCCATGCCGGAAGCGACAGGTGGTCTGCCAGGTCGACGAGGCTGCATGTGCCATCCGAGAGCGAAAGCACATCAAGCATTGGGCGCACCGATTCGGTGCTGCGCTTCTTGCTGAGGGAAGGATAGAGACCGCGACGTCCAAGCTGCGGTTCGCCCAGTACGAGACATCTCGGATAGCAGTGGCTCTCAAGCGCTTCGAGCATTCGTTTGTACAGCGCGAAGGAGCCGCCGAGACCTTCTGCCGTAACCACGTTTTCGAGATCATCCTCGGAGGTGTGGTACTCGGGATATTCGCCGTACTTCGAGCGCATCACGCTGGCCACGGGCAGGTCGATGCCCGGGGCGCAGTAGTTGCTTTCGTCGCTGGCGCGGTCGAGCCAGCTGTATCGTGTGAATCCTGCGGTTTCATGCTTCAGGACATGGAGCGCGACTGCGTCCGACAGCGTGGCGCCGTGGCGAGAAGGCAGGTAGGACCAGCTGCGTTCATCTCCGACGCAGGTGATATTGAATCCTGCCACGACATTCTCTCGGAGCGTATCGAGCCGGCTGTCCAGATAGGCAATCGACCCGATCATCTCCGGCACGAAAACGATCCGGTAGGTATAGCGTCGGGGAGCTGACTGAATCCACTGAGCAAGATAGGCGGTCAGGCAAGGGCCGGAAAGCTCGTTGTTGGCCATCGAGGGGTGGCAGCAATACGTTGAAAGCAGGACTTCGTCTTCGCTTTCGCCCGGGATGATCAGTTCGCCAAGCGTGATGCTGCCTTCGAAGTGCCGCGCGTCGATGTAGGCCCGGTAGGTGCCTTGTTTCAATGCCTGACGCTGGTTCTCGGACAGACAAAAGCCCCACGTACGGCTGTAATAGGACGTCACGTAAGGAACGGCTTGTGGCTGATCGGGTAGCGAGTGCAGATGTGACTGCAGCTCTTCGAGGCCCATCTTCTGATCTACTGCCTCGGAGTAGCCCACGACGTGCAGGTTGTTGTCCTTGAAGTCGACGATGCGCTCGCCATCGGGGCCTTCTAGCCAGGCCTCCCGGATCTCCCACTCGTCGGGAACGATCCAGTCCAATACCCGAGTGCCCGATGGCACCTCCATCAGCCGCAGATCCGGGAGCAGTTCCTTAATGATACCCAGGGTCTCGCGCAGACCCGGTCCGGAGATCGAGCGGTTGATCGGCCAAAGGCGCTTTGCCAGTGCATGGATTGCCTGACCAGTTGATGGCTTTGTCTGCTGAGCCTGGCCGTCAGTTGCAGTCCGGGAAGTCATCGAGATCAGGTCAGCAGATAGAGCCGGTTGCCCGAGGCCTGGATTGGTTCGAAGCCGTCGTCGACGCGCTTGCCGAACTTGTTGGCCAACCATTCGATCGCTCGAGGGGTCCAGCCGGTAAAGTGCTGAATGGCGGTGGGCTGGCTGAAATGATCGAGAACCAGTGCACATGATCGGGCGCGGATGAACAGCTCTTTCATGAAAGCAAACGGGTTCTCGAGATGGTCGAGGTACTGGAACAGGCCGATCAGGTCGAATTCGCCCCGTTCGACTGCGTCCCAGTCCTGCTGCTCGATACCTGTTTCACATCGCAGGGCCACAGTGCATCCCTGACCTTCCATGCGACACGCGTTGCCCCAGTAGTTCGGCTCGGGTCTAGCGAGAAATGCAACGCGTTCGATTCGCGATTTGGCGATTGGCAACATGCCCCACAGGGGGCAGCCAACTTCGGCGTAGGCTTTCACGGCTCCGGTCCGCTCCAGGCACCAGTCCCACATCTGGCGAGAGCGAAAGCCCGCGAAGCGCTTGAAGGGCGCCGGTTCGTCCATCGTCGAGCGGATCAGGCTTTCCTTCTCACGCACAGCGTCGCAGTCGCCGCGTTCGATGGCTGAGTCGATGGCCGGGCGTTCGGGGTGGTTGTCCAGCGCCGGAATGGAGTCGATGATGGAAAGCAGCGCTCGGCGCCATCTCGCGGCCTGCTCTTTGTCCTGCGCCTGCAGAGTTGATTCGTAAAGTTCGAGCTCGGCGAAGAAGTTGTCCGGCGTGAACCGTCCGGAAATGGCGTCCCAGCCCTTGGGGTGCCAGGGAACGGCCTCGCGAAACAGGGTCTCCAGGAGCGATCGGGAGAACCAGCGGCGCTTGTAGACGAGCCCGCAAGAAACGCATTGGACATTGGACAGTTGTTCGATCAGCTCAGATTCCCCGATTCCGGCCAGCTCGGCCAGCTTTTCCGAGTAGAGGTTGGGGCTGGAAACCGAGTGCGTCTCGCGCGCAGCGCTGCCGCAAAGCGGACACTCGGCAACTTCGTGGAGTACCTCGGGGGAAGCGATGGCTGAACCTGTCGTGTTCATTGGCGGTCGAGGGCGACCGAAAAGCTGCTGTACTGCCCGGTGCGTACGAACGATGGGCTCTGTCGCGCTTCGAGGCGGCTGAGCCAGAAATCGAGCTGCTGCTCGAGAAAATCGCATTCGAGCACTCGTGCTGCGCGCTTGAGTTCCGGGCCGAGGCCAAGGGCTTTCGAGCGTCTTGCGGCCGCGCCCCCACGGACATCGTCGGGGTCTTCCGGGCTGCCGTGAAGATCGATCGCGTCGTCGAGCATGTCTTCGAGGTCGTCGGCCACTCGCATCAGCACGACGGCGCCCTTGTCCCGCAAGGCCTCGTCGGTCCATTCCTCCAGGCGCTCGACCTCGAAATCGTGGTACTCGCTGACCAGGCGTTCGCATTCCTCGCCGAACAGGGCAGCCAGTCGTTCCTTGCGCTGGGACAGCGATAGCCCCTGGAAGGGCACCCGGCGCTGATACATGGCGTGCAGGATGCCCGCGATGACGACGGGTGCCTTCTGCCCGGCCAGGCAGAGCAGACCGGCGACGCCGGCCAAGTGACAGGCGAATGGCTTGCCCGAACCGCGGAACATGCCTGCCGTGCCCTCGATGGCCAGTAGCCAGGCCTGGTTGGCGGTCTGAACGGCTTTTTCTGGATGGTCGCAGTCGCGCATGGCGCGGTAGAGCTGCAGGTTGGTCTGGGGGATGAAAGCACGGTTTCCGGTTTCCGGTTTCCGGTTTCCGGTAGGGCTCATTCTTCTACGTCCAGTGCTTCGAGTGCTCGGGTGTCGCGTTTGACGCGCTTGCCGATGATGTCGCGGTATCGCCGGGCGTCGATGCCGTGATTGGGGCGCAGGGCGACGAGGTGTTCCTGCTGTATTTCTTCGCCGGCTTTGAGATCAACACGGGAATACAGGCCGCGGCGGAAACTGGTCACGTGGCCGGGATCGATTTCGCAGGGTAGAGGCTGTTTATCTGCGCTTCCGAGCAATTCGGAAAACTGGTCCAGTTGTTCCCGTAGTGCCTTGACTTCATCACGAGTCAACGAGACCTTGTGGTCGCGAAAGCTCTTGCCTTCCCTCGAGTCCGTGAAATGAAATTCCAGCACCTGCGCATCGCGAGCTGCAGCAAGGGTCAACGCTTGCGTGCCTCGCGTATGGTCTGAATAGCCGACGGGACGGCCGGTGGCCTCGCGCAGAGTATCCATGACGCGCAGGTTCGCATCGGTGTCATCGATCGGGTACATGGCCGTGCACTGCATCACGGCGATCATTTCAGGGTCGCGATACGCCGGATTGCATTCTTCGATGAATCGGATGGTCGCCAGGGTTTCATTGAGTGTCGCCAGTCCGGTAGACAACAGCAGCGGTTTTTGTCTCCGGGTGAATGCTTCGATGATCGGCCAGGCCGTCAGATCACCGGATCCGATCTTGTAGTGATCAAGATACGGATCGATCCATTCGAGCATGTCCGGGTTCCAGACGGACGCGGCATAGCGCACGTCCGCGGTCTTGCATCGCTCCGCAATCTCCAGGTGCTGTTCTCGGCTCAGTTCGAATCGCTGGAAATGTGCATTTCGATCAGGAGATTCGACCGGGCTGACCAGGCTGTCGCCCGTGTAGAGCTGGAACTTGACGCAGTCCGCGCCGGAGTCAATGGCAAGGTCTGTCAGGTGTAGTGCGTACTCGAAATCACCTTCATGATTGCCGCCGACTTCCGCGATCAATAGCGGGCCGTGCTTGCCTTGCCAGGTGGAATTTGCGTCGGTCATGCCGTTTTGATTGCGTTGTGCGCGTAACGCCAGTTCAATGCAGTACAGTCTGGCCCGTCAGGTAGCCGAGGTGCTCGAGCTTGAGCAGGATTTGCTGGACGGCCTTGTCTGGTTGGACGTTAGCCGTGTTGATTTCCAGTTCGGGATTCTCCGGTTCTTCATATGGGTCGGAGATACCCGTGAACTCCTTGATGATGCCCTCGCGCGCTTTCTTGTACAGGCCCTTGCGGTCGCGTTGTTCGCACACTTCAAGCGGTGTGGAGACGTGGATTTCGATGAAGCCGCCGTGGGGTTCGATCATGTCGCGTACTTCGCGTCTTGTGGCGGTGTAGGGCGCGATGGGGGCGCAGATGGCGATGCCGCCGTTCTTGGTGATTTCGCTGGCGACATAGCCGATGCGCAGGATGTTGAGGTTGCGGTGTTCTTTCGAAAAGCCCAGTTCGCTCGAGAGGTTCTTTCTGACGATGTCGCCGTCGAGCAGGGTGGTCTGGCGCCCGCCCAGTTCCATCAGCTTGACCTGCAGGGCGTTGGCAAGCGTTGACTTCCCCGAGCCGGACAGGCCGGTGAAGAAGATGGTCACGCCCTGTTTGGCTCTCGGCGGGTGGGTGCGGCGCAGTTCGGCGACGACTTCCGGGTAGCTGAACCACTCGGGGATGTCCAGGCCCTCGCTCAGGCGACGGCGGATTTCGGTGCCGGAAATTTCGCGCACCTGGTCGTCGGGCCGGATTTCGTCAGCCGGGACGTACTGGGCGCGGGTTTCGACGTACTTCATCTCGCGAAACGGCACCATTGTGATGCCGGTTTCGCGCTCGTGTTCGGCGATCAGTTCCTGGGCGTCGTAGGGGCCGTAGTAGCCCTCGCCCGTTTTGGGGTTGCGCGGGCCGGCGTGGTCGCGGCCGACGATGAAGTGCGTGCAGCCGTGGTTGGCGCGGATCAGGGCGTGCCACAGGGCCTCCCTGGGGCCGGCCATGCGCATGGCCAGGTTGAGCAGCGACAGGGCGGTGGTCTGCTCGGGGTAGCGCTTGAGGATGTGCTCGTAGCAGCGCACCCGCGTGAAATGGTTGATGTCGTTGGGCTGGGTGCGGCCCACGACCGGGTGGATGAGCAGGTTGGCTTCCACTTCGCGCGCGGCGCGGAAGGTCAGTTCCTGGTGGACGCGGTGCATGGGGTTGCGCGTCTGGAAGGCGACGATGCGCTCCCAGCCCATTTTCCTGAACCAGGCCTTGAGTTCAGCCGGGGTGTGGCGCAGGTGGACGAAATCGTAGTGCAGCGGCGGCTGGACGAGCTCGACCTTGCCGCCGATGTAGTAAGGATGCGTGCGCTCGAGCAGGCGGGCCACACCGGGGTGGTTGGCGTCGGTGGTGGCGTAGACGGCCTCGGCTTCGGCGCGGCGGTCGGGTTGCCAGATGTCGCTGACCTGCATGGTGGCCAGCAGGACGCCTTCGGGGTCGCGCAGGCCGATGGTCTCGCCAGTGTCGATGGTTTTGGCGAAGGTTTCGGGGGCGTCCAGGGTGATCGGCATCGGCCACAGTTGGCCGTCGGCCAGGCGCATTCCCTCTAATACCGACTCGTAGTCTTCTTCCCCCAGGAAGCCGGTTAGGGGGGCGAAGGCGCCGTTGGTTAGTAGTTCCAAGTCGCATAGCTGTCTTGGTGCCAGGGCGTAGTCTGTTGCCGGTGGCGAGTTGGGGTGGCGGGTTGGGGTGGGGTGCATTTGCGACTTAAGGTTTCAGGGTTCAGGTTTCAGGTTTCAGGAAAAGCGAAAACAGTGGGTTACGGGTTGCGGGTTACGGGCCGGTTTGTTGCGGGTTTTTCGTAGAGTTTTTGGCCGATTGCTTGTATGTGTTTGCGCAGGGCCTGGTTTTCTATTCCCGACTCGATTGACAGGTCGATCTGGTAGGGCAGGTCCAGGTCGTCGAGTTGTGTTTCGATTTCTTGCAGGTCGGTCCAGCTCAGCGTACCCCTGAGTGTTAGGTCTATGTCGGACCCGGCTCGGTAGCTGCCCTTTGCGCGAGATCCGTAGATGACGGCTTCCTGTACTTCGGGGTGTGCGATCAGCACGTTTCGGATCTGGGCGATTTCATCGGGCGTCAGCCCCCAAGTTCGCCTATTCATGACGCTGGGCCAGGGTCTCGAAGTGTTCTCGCAAAGCCTTTAGCCGAGGCTGGTATTGCGATTCGATGCCGGACAGGATTTCGCGCATGGTGCTCTCGTTGTAGGTGTGCGCGGTGCGGTTTCGATCCTGGAGCATCGACATCCAGACCTGGCCTTCTTCGATCAGGCCGAGCTTGAAGCTTTCTCTAATGGCATCGCGGGCACCGGTGATGTCACTATCACCCTGCCAGGTGAGGTAGTCCTTGAGCAGATTCCAGGCCAGTTCCCAGGTGAACTCGAATGCCTGGATGACGCCTTGCTTCTCCAGGTCGGACAGCTCCCGGGTGCGCATCAGTTCGACGGCGCTGTCGAGTTGCGCGGTGGCTCGGGTGTAGTTGTCCAGGCGTTGGTGCCAGCGAGGGGGCATGGGGTTTTGCGGGTTACGGGTCTTAGGCGGCGCGGTCGATGGGCTTTACGGACAGGCGCATGCCGACGGTTTTGAGTACAGCTAGCAAGGTCTTTAAAGTCGGGTTGCCTTTCGGAGACAGGGCCCGGTAAAGGGATTCGCGATTGATGCCCGCTTCGGCAGCAACTGAGCCGAGTCCGCCGTAAGCTTCGGCAATGGTTCGCAGTGCCAGAAGTCCGGCTGCCCGGTCGTCGGGGTCATCAAGCGATTCCATAGCTGCTTTTAAGTATTCGACGGCCAGGTCACGGTCTGCACGAAGCTCCTCTATTTCGGCTTCGTGATGTGAAACTGAGGCTGCTGTCACTTCTGTCGCTCCTTCCAGTCTTGCAGGTAGCTTCTTGCGGTCTCGATGTCCTTTTGCTGACTGGATTTATCACCACCGCTCAGCAACAGGATCCAGGCTGCGCCTTGTTGGGCGAGGTATACGCGGTACCCGGGTCCAAAGTGCATCCGAAGTTCGCTGACACCTTTGCCAACGGGCCTGATGTCGCCAAGATTGCCGGCCGCCAGGCGCTGGAGGCGAATTCTGATGCGTGCCTGTGCGCCTTTGTCGCGTATCCCGTTGAGCCAGTCTGAGAACGGGACTTGTCCGTCCTTACGCTGGTAGCGGTACAGCTTCATTCTAGCAAGGCTGTAGCTTAAAAGCTACTAGCGAGTTCTTCTTTTCAGCAGGCTGAGGCTTCGCGGGGTAGTTGACATTCGCGAATTGCTCGGCCACGGTCGCGGGTCGCTTAGGGGGTCCAGGTGCCGCGGTCTTCGGCTAGTTGCTGGTCGATTTCCTGCCTGCTGCGGCCTTTGGCTGCTGACTTTCCTGGCAGCTTTTGTCCAACTGGCTGGTTGCTGTCTGTTCTCGCGGCAAATCGTGTGCCGGTATGGAATGCGAGCAGGGATACCAGGTACTGGTTGAGGCTGATGCTTTCGTGTTGGGCCTGCTCGGCGAGTCTGCGGTGCAACGCTTTCGGGACGCGCAGGGTGACGCGGCCGCTGTAGTCGTCCTCGACGATTGCAGGTTCCGGCATGCGGCGGCCTCGCTCGGCCATGATCTTGGCGGTGGTTTCAATGGTGTCCACGGCCAGCTCGTAGGCTTCTTCCCAGGTGTCGCCAAAATCCACAACGTCGGGCAGCTCCCGGACACGGGCCTCAAACAGCTCCTGGCCGTCGACTTCGACTTGGCGGATGGTGATGTTGTAGGCATTTGCGTTCATCTGGCGCGATCCTCCATGATTTCTTGTAGATCGTCTCTGTATTGTTTCACCAGAGCAAGCATTGACCTGACGTAGTTGCGCTTCACTTCCGGGTCTTTGCCGTGGCCGCAGGTGTAGCTGGCGGAGAAGAACTCCTCCAGGCCTGGGTGGGTGACCACTTTGTGTCCCTGTTTGCTTCCATCTCGCACCTCGAAGCCTAGCGACTCGAGAATTTTCTGCAGTTTGCTGCAGCGCATCGACGCGCCGGCTTGCTGGAGGGACTGTATGGCCTCGGTGACCGTCATGCGCCGCCCATTATGACACTGTATATGGTGTCATGTTCAAGTGTTCACCCGGTTTGGAGGACGCTTTTCCACAAGCTGCTGATTTTTCTGATGAAAAAACCGTCGGGTTTTGGGGCGACACAGGCTTTAGGGGCAAGGCTCGGTAAATCAGGGTTCCGGGTTCCGGGTTCCGGGTTCAGGAAAACCAGGAAATCAACAATATCGTGGTTCAGAGGGCCTGGTCTGGTTGGGCCAGGTGGTTTTTGCAGCCCAGGGCCTCGGCGGATTCCTGCAGCTTTTTGTCGGCCGTGATGATCGGCCAGCCGTTTTCTGCGGCAATGGCCAGGTGCAGGGCATCGAGGGTGCGCAGGCTGGTGCTTCGCTGTTGCAGTGCCTCGGCGGTGGTCGTCAGGGGCTCTGCCCGGTAGAGCGGCGCGATGACGCTGGTGTCGAAATAGGCGCGCGTTTCAGCCACGTTCGTCGCGGAGTTCGCGGATCAGGTCCGCGGCGCTGGTTCTTGCCGGCGGCAGGCTGTTGCGCAGTGCCTCGCGCTCGGTGGCGCGCGCAGCGGCGATGGTGCCTGGCTCTTGCTTCGGCTGTTCTCGCGGGCTCGTCAGACGCGCCACGACGCGGCCGCGGCGCGTAATTTCCACTTCCTCGCCTTGCTCGACGGCCTTGAGTAGGTGGCTGAGTTTTTGTCGGGCTTCGCGGATGCTGAATTGCATTTTTTTGGGACCTGGTGTGTACATTTGGGAGTGTACGCGGGTTACGGTTTACGGTTTACGGGGTCGGCTCGCCTGCGGCGTTGCCGGTGTGGAATAAGGTTTCTGGTTTCAGGGAAACCAAGGAGACCGGGGTTTCGCGTATCTCTTTGCGCTGGCGCTGGGGTTCGATTTGGATCACCCGGGCCAGGAATTGCAGTCGTGGTTCGTCCTGCGGGGCGGTCACAGTCTTGTTCCCTGTGTGCGTGCGGCTTTGTGGATGGACTGCTCCGGAACGCCTTTGGCGTGCACCACAACGTCTACGTGTCGGCCGTACATGCTGCGCGAGACGCGTGCTGACAGTCGTGCGGCCAGCATGGCGGGGTTTGCCGGGGTGTCGGCGGTTTCGACCATCAAATCCACATCGCCGCCGCGGCGGCTGTCGTCTGCGCGTGAGCCGAATAGCCAGACTTGTGCGTCGGGGCCGAAGATTTCGGCGGTGGCCTGTTTGATCGTTTCGATTTGGTGGTCTGTCAGGCGCATTGGGTCTTGGCGGGCGTGGCGTCAGGAGTTCTAGTGAGTTCAGCGTCTGGATTGATCGCGCATCTGTTCACGCCCCATCTCGTCGAAATCGTCCGGAACCTCGATGCGGCCCTTGAGAAAGCCGATTCGTTGATGTTTCTCGCCTGCGGGGGCGTCCAGGGCGCTGACTCGGACCATGGGCTTTCCGGCCTTGGCGATGATGAAGCTCTCTCCGCGAGCCGCTTTATCGACCAACCGGGACAGGTGCATCTTTGCTTCGTGAATGTTGACGACTTGCATCTTTCAAGCTGTCGCTGTTTGTTGCGGCGCGTAGATCCTGGCCTGCTGGTTCTGAATTTGCGTATTCAGTCGAAGCGTCTGTTGGGAAACGGCTCGAAGTGCTTCGGCCACGTCGTACCGTTCTTCCTGATCGAGCCAATCCAGCATCGGCGCCAGGTGCCAGAGTGACGGGTTGCCGCAATGTGCCGGGCGCGGAAAGTCGTGCCTCGACTGCATGAGCTTGCGCAATGCTTGCCTCGAGATGCCGGCGATTTCGGCTATGTCGGTCAACCCGACCAGATCCGGGGTTGCCTCGATCAGCTCGGCTCCCGGTAGCGCGGATTCGACGTCACGAACGGCGGAGTCTACGGCCGCTGTCGCGGTTTCAGCTTCTCGATCGAATTCCAGTGCGATGCGGCCGGGGTGACCGGTACCTACCATGGCGTCGTCGCAGCCGCACTCAGCGAGCGCCTCGACCAGGTCGTCGGTATTGGCGGACTTCTCGGGAAGCCTGAAGATCAGTGAGAAGTTGTAGTTCATGAGTCTGGCTCCTCTTGATCCGATCCTGTGCACTTGTCGACGGCTCGAAGAATCTGCTTTGCGTGGCCTTCCGGGTTTCTCGGCGTGGACCAGATGCTGGCGATGCAGAAAACGCCGCAGCGGCAGTCGGGATCGTTATAAGGGCAGTACATTCGGCCCCAGCAGTGACCACCTTTGCTTATTTCGATGCGCCATCCTTGCGATTCGGCGTGCCTGATGGCTTGCTCGATTCCTTTGTCGGGGTGACTTTTTCTCACTGGAGATTGTGCGGGCAACTCGCGGAGTTGTCAAGTGACAACCAACGTTGCTTCTGCAGCGTCTCATTCGGACTTGGGCGAGCCGTCTATCCGGCAATTTCTTCGCGAAGGCGCTGGATTTCGGCGGTCAGGGCTTCGTGTTGCCGGATTTTTCTTTGCAGGAAGCGCTTGGTCAGGCCGGCTTTTTCGCTCAATCCTCGGGGGGTGAGCTGGTAGAGGTAGCGGGCCTTGTGCTTGCTGCGGCTGAAGTTGGCGGCCTTGATCAGACCCCTGTCGACCAGGGCGCGCAGGCAATAGTTGGTTTTGCCCAGGCTGATGCCGAGCTCGCCGGCGAGTTCGCGCTGGGTCATTTCCGGGTTCTGCGACAGGGCGCGGAGAATCTGGAAACGGGTTTCGCTGTTGGGTACGGGGCTTTCGGGCACGCTACCGCCATTGGGTGCAGCCCCAATGGCCCGTGAAATCGGATTGTGCGGCCTGTTCAAAATTGAACAAGGCCGGGCGCGGAGCGGGGGGCTGGGTGGTGCGATTCAGTGTTCGGGAATCGCTGGATTCGGATCCCCCCGGTTTTTTCCAGCGCTGGGAAGGATTCTAGTGGGGGGGTGGGGGAGTGTCAACGGGGGTTGAAAGAAGGTTTCAGGGTTCAGGTTTCAGGTTTCAGGGGGAACAGGCGGCGGGGTACGGGTTACGGTTTACGCGATACGGGTTCCGGTTTCCGGTTTCCGGTTTCCGGTTTCCGGGGGGGGCATCGGCGTTGGCGGGTGGGGTTTCTGGTTAGATGGTTGTCATTCCTTGTGCGGTGGCGGCTTTGTTGAGGCGGCGGTCGAAGGAGGCGAACTGGACGTTTTGTCCGCTTTGGGCGGCCAGGTAGCTGGCGGTTGCCAGTTGCACGGCGTCGTAGGCGCGCAGGGCGTAGAGTTCAGCGTGTTCGCCGGCGAGTTCGACGATGGGCTGGCTGACTTCCATGACGAAAAAGTCGTCCCAGTCGGTGGCCAATGCTTTTCTGGCCTGGTCGAGTGGGGGTTCGTCTTCCGGGGTCGTTCTCGCTCGCCGCGCCAGGGCGGCGTAATACTCGGCCCAGGCAATGCGGCTGACGGCCAGGACGGCAGCTTGTCCGGCGGCCTGGTGCGTGATTTCGCTGCCATCCTCGACCACATAGAGCTTGACCAGGGCCGAGGTGTCTAGGAACAGAATCACCCGCGCTCCCGAAGCACGGTGGTGGACAGTGGTTCGCCCTGACCACTGATTCTGATCTGGGCGCCGGCCGGCTTTCCGCCGCGCCAGCGGGCTTCTCCGGCAGCCAGCAGGCGGGCCAGGCCGTCGTCCTGCGTGTCGGGCACACCGGTGATGCGCGCGATTTCCTTGCGATGAGAAGTGACCCGAATCACCTTGCCGGCGCGTGCTTCGGCCAGGTATTGCGACAGATGGGCCTTCAATTCGCGGATGGAGACGGTCATTTGTGGTCACGGATGATTTTTCGGGGATTTTATTGTGGTCACTTGTGGTGGGGGTGTCAAGGTTGGGGGAAGAAAGGTTTCAGGGGAAACAATCGGCGGGTTACGGTTTACGGGTTACGGGTTACGCGATCGGGGTGGGGGGTGCGGGGTGCGGGATGGCGCTTCGTGTCGAGTTCCGGGACGATGCTTGGCCTTGGTTTCGGCGGTTGGTTGTTTGCGATTAGGTGATTTGGTGGACGATTAGGTCCTCGATTTTGCTGAAATCGCCGTCGCCTGTGACGAAGGCCGTGGGCTGGGGTAGCTGCAGGGCGCTTGCTGCCTGGAGGGCGTCGGGTGTTTTCAGGCCGTGTGCTGCGCGGAGTCGGGTGGCTTGTTCAATGACTCTGCTGTCCAGCTCGATGATCGTCAGGCCGGGGTCCGAGAAAAATTGGTTGAATTTCCCGAGTCTTGTTTCGTCGCCGCTTCTCATGGGGTGGAATCGGCACTCCAGAAGGCTCAGGGCCGAGATCACGAGCGCGGGGTCGTCGCTGTCGCTGGCCAGGGTTGTCAGGACTTCGCGGGTTGTTTGCTGGATCGTTGGTTCGCCCTCGAGTAGGTAGATGATGGCGCTGGCGTCCAGGAAAATGGGGTTCAACGGTCCCAGGCTCCACGTTCTTCCCGAAGCTGCTCGTCAATTTCCTGCTTCGAGCGTCCGGCTTCGTTGGAGGCGTTGAGAAGCTGGTTCCACAGCGCGGTTCGCGCTCTTGGCAGATCCGTCAGGCGCCGGTATTCGTCTTCGCTCAGGATGACGTAGCGGGGCTGGTTGCGCTGGATGACATGGACCGGGCCGCGTTGGAGCGCTTCATCGACGGCCGCGATGCCTCGTCGCTTGATTTCCTGGGCGGTGATGGTGTTTTCCATTTTGGTTGCCGCGAGTACTGTAACTGGTGCAGATTTTAGCACTGGGGGTCTAAAGAAGGTTTCAGGGTTCAGGTTTCAGGTTTCAGGGAAAACAGGCGACGGGTTTCGGGTTACGCGATCGGGGTGCGGCGCGGCTGGCGTTGGGGGACGGCTTTGCCGTGCTGGATGGGTGCGTTGGTCTGAGCGGGGGGCGTAGGATGTGTGGAGGCCGGAGGCCGTAACGCATCGGCTGCGGTTGGGTTTGGCTGATGCGTTGCGCTTTGCTCCACGCATCCTACGGTCGATGATTCCGCGGTTTACGGGTTACGGTTTACGGATCACGGGCCAGTGATCAGGGACCAGGGGGACGGCTTTGCCGTGTGGGGTGGGGGCGCTGGTCTGAGCGGGGGGGCGTAGGATGTGTGGAGGCCGGAGGCCGTAACGCATCGGCTGCGGTTGGGTTGGGCTGATGCGTTGCGCTGCGCTCCACGCATCCTACGGTCGATGATTCCGCGGTTTACGGTTTACGGTTTCCGGTTTCCGGACCACGGACCACGGACCACGGACCACGGACCACCGACTCCGCTTGGGTTTGGCTGATGCGTTGCGCTTCGCTCCACGCATCCTACGGTCGATGATTCCGCGGTTTACGGTTTACGGATCACGGGCCAGTGACTAGGGCGACGGCTTTGCCGTGTGGGGTGGGGGCGCTGGTCTGGATGGGGGGCGTAGGATGTGTGGAGGCCGGAGGCCGGAACGCATCGGCTGCGGTTGGGTTTGGCTACGAGGACTACAGGCGTGCATCCACGATTTCCGCCGGCAGGGCGCTTTTGAGGTCGTAGATGATGCTTTCGGGTTTGAGCCAGTGGCGGATGCCCGGGTTTTCGGCCTGGGTGAATTCGCGGTGGGCGACGCAGAGGATGGCGGCGTCGTAGGTTTGTTTGGCCGGGGATTCGGTCAGGTCGAGGCCGTATTCTTCTTTGGCCTCGGCCGGGTCGGCCCAGGGGTCGTGGACGTCGACTTGCAGGTTGTAGTGCTCGAGGGCCTTGATGACGTCGACCACGCGGGTGTTTCTCAGGTCGGGGCAGTTTTCCTTGAAGGTCAGGCCCAGGACCAGGACGCGGGCGCCGGGGCGGTAGCAGCCCTTGGCGGCCATGAGTTTGATCATTTCGCCGGCGACGAAGGGGCCCATGCCGTCGTTGGTGCGCCGGCCCGACAGGATCATCTGCGGGTGGAAGCCGATCTGCTGGGCCTTGTGGGTCAGGTAGTAGGGGTCGACACCGATGCAGTGGCCGCCGACCAGGCCGGGCTTGAAGGGCAGGAAGTTCCACTTGGTGCCGGCGGCTTCGAGCACCGAGGTGGTGTCCAGCCCCAGGCGGTGGAACAGCATGGCCAGTTCGTTGACCAGGGCGATGTTGACGTCGCGTTGGGTGTTTTCGATGACTTTGGCGGCCTCCGCTACGCGGATGCTCTTTGCTTTGTGGGTGCCCGCACTGACGATTGACGCGTAGAGTGAGTCGACAAAATCTGCCGCTTCGGCGGTTGAGCCGCTTGTGACCTTTACTATGTCGGAGACTCTGTGGGCTTTGTCGCCGGGGTTTACACGTTCGGGGGAATAGCCTGCAAAGAAGGTTTCAGGTTTCAGGTTTAAGGTTTCAGGGGTTTGCTCGCCTGCGGCCTCGCTGGTGGCTAGGGTTAGGCCGGATTCGGCTTCCAGGATGGGGACGCAGTCTTCTTCTGTGCAGCCGGGGTAGACGGTGGACTCGTAGATGACGATGTTGCCGGGGCTGAGCGCCTTGCCGACGGTTTTGCTGGCCGCGAGCAGGGGGCGCAGGTCGGGGCGTCGGTAGTCGTCGATGGGGGTGGGGACGGTGACGATGTAGACGCTGGCCTCAGTGATGTCGTCGATTTCGGTGGTCAGTTCGAGGTTGTCGGCCACGGCCTGCAGTTCCGACGCCTCGACTTCGCGGGTGGTGTCCTTGCCGGCTCGCAGTTCCTCGACTCGGGGTTTTTTGATGTCGAAGCCGATGACCTTGTATTTCTTGGCGAATTCGACGGCTAAGGGCAAACCGACATAGCCGAGGCCGATGATGGCGATTTTGGATTGGCCGGAGGTTAGGGAGGACTGGAGATTTTCGAATTGGTTTTCCATAAAGGTTTCAGGTTTCAGGTTTCAGGTTTCAGGAAAAGCAGTTTCGGCTCGCCTTTGGTTTTGCTGGGGGCGGCTTGCCTGTGGCATTGCCGGGTCAAATGGAGGTTTCAGGTTTCCGGGGGATCCTGGTCTGTTTCGTTGAGTTTGCTTGACCTGGCTTTGGCCAGGCCGCGGAGCATTGCGCCGATTTCTTTGCATTCCTGGACGATTCGGTCGGCGGTCTTTTGTTCGAGCAAGCCTGTTGATCTGGCTATGTAGGCCTGGGTTCTGAGTTCGGCTGCTGAGCCCTGGGCGATTTTCAGGAATCGGACGAAGTCCTTGTCAGTGCCGCGTTCGTAGCCTTCCGCGATGTTGGATGGGATCGACACCGCCGCACGCGTCATTTGATCCCTCAGGCCAAACTCCCGAGATCCGTCCAGGGCTTCGTACACGCTCCGAGCGAGCCGACAGCCCCGCTTCCAAACATCAAGCGATTCAAACGACTGATACCCCATCGACTACAAACCCCTGAAGATCAATGTGTTTTCCCTGAAACCTGAAACCTGAACCCTGAAACCCTATTTTAGGCCTTGTAGTAGTTGCGGTACCACTTGACGAAATTGGCCACCCCTTCTTCGACGTTGACCTGCGGCCGGTAGTCGATGGCATTGCTCAGGTTGGCGACGTCGGATTCGGTGTCGGGGACGTCGCCGGGTTGCAGGGGGAGCATTTCCATCCGGGCTTTTTTGCCCAGTTCCTGTTCCAGCACTTCGATGTAGCGCATCAACTCGACGCTGTTTTCGTTGCCGATGTTGTAGATGCGGTACGGGGCGATGCCGCTGGTGGACGGGTCGGGATTGTTGCTGTCCCAGTCGGGGTTCTTCGTCGGCGGTTTGTCGAGGATGCGGATGATGCCTTCGGCGATGTCGTCGACGTAGGTGAAGCTGCGGCGGTGTTTGCCGTGGTTGAAGACCTTGATCGGCTCGCCGGCCAGGATGGCCTTGGTGAACAGGAAAAGCGCCATGTCGGGTCGGCCCCAGGGGCCGTAGACGGTGAAAAAGCGTAAGCCGGTGCTCGGGATGTCGTAGAGATGGGCGTAGCTGTGGGCCATCATCTCGTTGGCTTTCTTGCTGGCCGCGTACAGCGTGAGCGGGTGTTCGGTGCTCTCGGACTCGGTGAACGGCATTTTGGTGTTGGCGCCGTAGACCGAGCTGGTCGAGGCGAACACCAAGTGCTCGATGCCGTGGTGGCGGCAGCCTTCGAGGATGTGCAGGGTGCCGGTGACGTTGGAGCTGACGTACACGTGCGGGTTCTCGGCGGCGTAGCGCACGCCCGCTTGCGCGGCCAGGTGGACCACCTTTCTCGGCTTGTGCTGGTCGAACACGGCTTCGACCAGGTCCCGGTCGGCCAGGTCGCCGGTGACGTGGTGGTAGTGCTCGTGCTCCTTGAAATGGGCCAGGCGATCGGCCTTGAGCTTGGGGTCGTAGTAGGGGTTGAGGTTGTCCAGGCCGACGACCTGTTCTCCCGCGTCGAGTAGGCGGCGGGTGACGTGGCTTCCGATGAAGCCGGCGGAGCCGGTGACCAGGGTCGGCCGGTCTTTTGGTGTGTTGGTATTCAAAGCTTGTTGCCTGCCTGGTTATTTGGTGGTTCGTTTCAGGTGAGCAATGAAGGCTGAGAGCCTTCTGCCCACGGTTTCGCATCGGGCCTGCAGGTCCTGGAATGTCAGTTCGTCGATCGAGCCATTATCCAGGGCTACGTAGAGGTGTGACTGTACTTCAGCGCACGAACCTCTCGCGATTTTTAGAAATTGCACGAATTCCTGGCGCCCTCGGCGGCCGAATCGGGTCGCCGTCTTCCCGCATCCCGTCAAGGTGAAACTCGATCGCTTCCCGGATCTGTTGCTCGAGCTCTTCCACGGTTGCGCCGGTGGCCACGCATCCAGGCAAATCCGGGACGTAAGCGGAGTAGTTGCCTTCTGCCTTTTCAATGACGATTGCGTATTTCATGCCTTTACGAATTGCTCACGAACGGTGCGAATCATGAACAAAAGGTGATCCTCTTCATTTTGGGTGATTCGTTCGACGGTATTGCGCGGCAGGTCGATTCCTTTCTGCTGGGCCAGCGTGAGCAGGTTGGAGGGGCTGGCGATGCACAGGCGAAGGGCTGTATCCATGGCTGCGCTCTGGACGATGTCATCACTCTCGTAGCGGGAGAACGCGACTGGCCCGCCGCCGAGTAATTGCGCAGCTAGCTTCTGGTTCAGACGCAGCCGTTTGCGGAATGCGCGAATCTCCCCTCCGCTGAGCAGGCCGTCGATTGATTTCTTGAATGCATTCATGGCGCGCTTGTTCTCGCGCGCATCCTCGGCGCCGGTGAGTTCGGCACCGCAGTGGTCGCAAACGGTATAGCGCAATTCTAGTTCACCGGTTTTGCCGCGGTGCTCAACAGTTTCTGTTTCCGCTCGAGCCTGCAACGTGCCTTCGCCACAGGCCGGGCAGGTGCGATCGGTCGTCTTGGCTGAGTCGTTCATGTCAGGTGTGCTCCGGGTGGCTGGAGACGATCAACAGGACCGAGCCGGTCCGGGAGATTGCATATTTGAGGTAGTAGGTGATGTCGACGCTCTTGCCGGCATTTTCGATCCATTCACTCCGAGTCACGCTCCAGGAATCGCAGGCCGCCCATGGACCTTCAGGGCTCTGTTGGCACCATTCGGCGCCCTGAAAACGACCGCCTTGAATCGCCGCGGCGACGAGTTGCGAAATATCCGATATGTCGAGTGACCACTTGGCCGCATCGCGGCCGGCTCTGCGCGTCCAGAACATCGCACTTTCAGTCTGAACCAGGGCCAGCACCTCGTCGGGATCATAGATGGGGGTTCTGGCGATGGTCCTGTTGCCGCCCGTAAGAGCGGCGTCGGGCACGGATCCTGGAAAGCGGCTGATGTTGCGAAGGCTATTATTTACCATAGTGATAAATATTGCAACCAGCGTGGCCGCGTTGCTTAGCTAAACCCCTCGCTTTCCCGGTTATTAGGCGCATTCTCGCTGTTGAGTCTTGGGAAGCGCATCCAGGGCCCTGATCAGGAACGGATCGTTGCCTGGGCGTTGGCGTCGGCCAGGAGTTTCTCGAAGTACTCGATGGTGCGATTCAGGCCGGTTTTCAGGTCGGTTGTGGGCTCCCAGCCGAGTTTGTCCCTGGCCCTTGTGATATCCGGGCAGCGGCGGACGGGGTCGTCGGCCGGGAGGGGGGCGTGGATCAGTTGGCTTTTGGAGCCGGTCAGGTCGATGACGGTTTCGGCCAGTTGGCGGATGGTGATTTCGGTCGGGTTGCCCAGGTTGATGGGGCCGGTGACTTCGTCGGGGGTGGCCATGAAGTTCACGAAGCCGTCGATGAGGTCGTCGACGTAGCAGAACGAGCGCGTCTGGTTGCCTTCGCCGTAGATGGTGATGTCCTGGCCCTGGAGGGCCTGCATGATGAAATTCGACACCACGCGGCCGTCGTTGGGGTGCATGCGCGGGCCGTAGGTGTTGAAGACTCTAGCGACCTTGATGGCCAGGCCGTGTTCGCGGTGGTAGTCGAAGAACAGGGTCTCGGCGCAGCGCTTGCCTTCGTCGTAGGTCGAGCGCGGGCCGATGGGGTTGACGTTGCCCCAGTAGTCCTCGGTTTGCGGGTGCTGCGTGGGGTCGCCGTAGATTTCTGACGTGGAGGCCTGGAAGATCGGGCATTTCAGGCGCTTGGCCAGGCCCAGCATGTTGATCGCGCCGTGCACGGAGGTCTTGGTCGTCTGGACCGGGTCGTGCTGGTAGTGCACGGGCGCGGCCGGGCAGGCCAGGTTCCAGATCTCGTCGCCCTCGACGTAGAGCGGAAAGGTCACGTCGTGGCGCTGGAATTCGAAGTGCGGGTGGTTGTGCAGGTGGCGGATGTTGTCCTTGCTGCCGGTAAACAGGTTGTCGATGCACAGCACGTCGTGGCCGTCGTCGATCAGCCGGTCGACGAGATGGCTGCCCAGGAAGCCCGCGCCGCCGGTGACGATGACCTGTTTTCTTAGGGTGTAGGCTCGCTGCGCTCGCGTTTTTTCGTTCTTTTGTTCGTTTGTTCTTTCGTTCATGGGGCTGGGGGCTTTAAGAAGGGTTCAGGTTTCAGGGTTCAGGTTTCAGGGTTCAGGGAAAACAACGGGTTCCCGGGGGCTCGTCTGCGGCATTGCCGAGTGGTGTGCTTCTGGCTGGGTTTGGGCACGCTACCGCCATTGGGTGCGGCCCCAATGGCCGTTGGAATCGGTGAACCAGGAGGTGTTCAAGCTTGAACGTGCCTGGCCGTGGTGACGGGGAAGGGGCGCTCGAATATCGGGTTTCCGGGAGGCGCTGGATTCGGAAATCCCCCGTTTTTCGCCAGCGTTGGCGGGGATTCTAGGTAGGTTGGGTGGGGTTGTCAAAGCGGGTTGGGTTTCGGTTTTTTGGTGCGGCGCGGGTGGCGTTGGGGGTGGCTTTGCCGTGAGGGGGTCGGCGTAGCTGTGAGGCGGGCTTCTTAGGATGTGTGGAGGCCGGAGGCCGTAACGCATCGGCTGCGGTTGGGTTTGGCTGATGCGTTGCGCTGGCGCTCCACGCATCCTACGGTCGACGATACCGGGGTTTACGGTTTACGGTTTGCGGATCACGGGCCACGGACTTCGATTGGGCGTGGCTGATGCGTTGCGCTTCGCTCCACGCATCCTACGGTCGTCTGGGTGTTTTGGTTCGGCGCTGATGGTGGTGGGGCGTTGACGGTTGTTGGGCTTCGTAGGATGTGTGGAGGCCGAAGGCCGTAACGCATCGGCTGCGGTTGGGGTTGGCTGATGCGTTGCGCTGGCGCTCCACGCATCCTACGTTAGACGGTTCCGCGGTTTCCGGTTTCCGGACCACGGACCACGGACTCCGCTTGGGTTTGGCTGATGCGTTGCGCTTCGCTTCACGCATCCTACGGTCGACGATTCTGCGGTTTACGGTTTACGGTTTACGGACCACGGATCACGGATCACGGATCACGGATCACGGGCTCCGCTTGGGTTTGGCTGATGCGTTGCGCTTCGCTCCACGCATCCTACGTTCATCTGGGTGTTCTGTTTCGGGTCGGGGTTGGGTTCGTAGGATGTGTGGAGGCCGGAGGCCGTAACGCATCGGCTGCGGTTGGGTGTGGCTGATGCGTTGCGCTGGCGCTCCACGCATCCTACGGTTGGTTGGTCGGTTGGTTTTTCGGGTTAGCGGCGGAAGTGTTGGAGGTTTTGCTGGATTCTGGGGCGTTCCTGGGTGGGGAGGGTTTCGGTTTCCAGGAGCTGTTCGGCCAGGGTGGTGGCGGTTTTTCGGTTGCCTGTCCAGTAGCTGGCGACGGCCAGTTCGTCCTTGGCGCGCCATTGGTAGACGCTGGCGTCGACGAAAAGGATGTCCCGGGGCCTCGGGATGTCGGCGGCGCGGGTGGCGAACAGGTGGGCTAGGGCGTGTTCGCCGCGTTCGCGGTGTATGCGGGCGAGTTCGACCAGGGGTTCGGCGCGTTGGGGGCGGTTGTTCCAGGCGGCTAGGTAGGCGCCGACGGTTTCATCGCGCGCTGCGCCGGTCTTTTCCATCAGGCGCGCGGCTTCGAACAGCGCGCAGTAGACCTCTTCGTCCCAGCCGCCCATTTCGGCGCGGCGGCGATAGGCTGCCAGCGCGCGGGCGTGTTCGCCGGCGTCGCGCAGGCTCTGGGCCAGGTAGAACTGGTAGCGGGCGTTGTCGGGCTCGGCGTCCAGGGCGGCGGCCAGGGTGCGGGCGTCCTCGAGGTATTTCTGCCGCGCGGGCCTGCGGTTGCGGGCGCTGTCGAAGTGACCGACTTGCGACAGGCCTTCGAGCACGGCCTGCTGGAACGGCTGCTCGCTGGCGAGGAACTCGTGCAGCACGCCTTCGAAGTGCCAGGGGTGGTCGGCGCGCAGCAGGCGCGGCAGGTAGAACTCGTTGCTGCCGCCGGGGCGCTGGCGGATCTGCCAGGCCTGGATGTCGCGGCGTTCGGGCAGCTCGAATCCCCGGTCGATGATCAGTTCCTCGTCGGCGTCGATCAGCAGCAGCCAGTCGCCTTGGTTGCGCGCCAGCGCCAGGGCTTCGCTGCGGTTGTGGCCGAAGTCGACCCACTCGCGCCGGTGCAGCTCGCCGGGCCGGTCGGCGAGCAGGGATTCGATGCGCGCGGGGGTGTCGTCGGTCGATCCGGTGTCGACGATGCACCAGCGCGTGACCAGCGGCCTGACCGAGGCCAGGCAGCGCTCGATCACGTGCGCTTCGTCGCGCACGATCATGACCAGGCAGATGTCGGGTGTTTCAGTCGATGTCATACCGATATTTCTTGTGCCGCCGCTCGGGCTCCGCTAATCTTGTTCGCAGAGGGTATCTACTGCAAGGGGATTGCTTTGAAATTCAGAAACTTTTCCATCGCCGCCTGCCTCCTGCTAGCGGCCGGGTCGTCGTGGGCCGGTATTTCCGTCGGCAGCGGCGGGGCCATCTCTCTGGGGCAGGGCGCGCTCGACCTGGGCGGCGGCAATCTCGTCATCGACGGGCAGTTCGACCTGGGCGGCGGTGCCGTTTCGGCGGTCGGCGACGTGATCATCACCGGCACGCTCGACGGCGGCAGCGGCGCGCTCTCGCTGGGCGGTGACTGGATCAACGATGGTGCCTTCGACGCCGGCAGCAGCCAGGTGTCGATGACCGACGATGCCGGCGACGATTCGCTGATCATGGGTGCCTCGACTTTCAATGCGCTGTCGCTGACCAGCTCGGCCGGCGGCGGCTTCGTGCTCGAGAGCGGGCTGACGCAGCGCGTGACCAATGCGCTGACCATCCTGGGCGCCAGCGGCCAGCCGGTGCAGATCCGCAGCAGCTCACCGCCGCAGGTGGCCGAGCTGGTGCTCGACCCCGGCGGCAGCCAGAACATCGCCTTCGTGGGTGTCTCCGACGTGCACGCCACCGGCCAGCACCTGGCGCCGAACGAGACCAACCAGGGCGGCAGCGGCAACGCTTTCGGCTGGTTCGGCATCGGCCCGCTGGCGGTGCCCACCCTGTCGATCGGCGGGCTGATCCTGCTAATCCTCGCATTCTTCGGCGTGGCGCTCTTTCGCCGCGGCGGCGTTACCTGACAAAAACCCCGTTCAAAGAGGGAATGATTCCATGAAACGAGCCTTGCGCTACACCCCGCTTGCCGCGGCCATGACCGCCGCCCTGTTTGCCCACAACGCCAGCGCGCAGAACGACGTGGTCGTTCAGGCGCCGCCGGGCGGTACCGTGCAGATCCAGGACGCGGCCGGCAATACCGTTCATCTCCAGGTCAACGACGACGGCACGCTGACTCTGCCGGGTATCGGGGGTGATACCGAGCAGACTTCCGTATTGTGCTTCGAGGCCGGCAGCGGCGTGGTGGGGCCGTGTACCGCCACGGCGGCGATTGGCCCGACCGGGCCGACGGGTCCGACCGGTCCGATCGGCCCCACGGGGCCGACCGGTGCGCAGGGGCCGACGGGCGCGGACGGTGCACAGGGGCCGACCGGGCCGATGGGTTCGACCGGCCCCGTTGGGCCGACCGGAGCCGACGGCGCGCCGGGTCCGACGGGCCCGCAGGGCGCTCCCGGGCCGACGGGGCCCGTCGGGCCGACCGGCGCGATGGGGGATACCGGGCCGCAAGGAATTCAGGGTCCGACCGGGCCTGTCGGGCCGATTGGCCCGACCGGCGCACAGGGTCCGACCGGTGCGCAGGGTTTGCAGGGGCCGCAGGGCGATACCGGCCCGGCCGGTCCCACCGGACCGACTGGCCCGATCGGCCCCACCGGTTCAACGGGTGACATGGGCCCGCCCGGCCCCCCCGGCCCAGTCGGCCCGATAGGCCCCATGGGTCCGCAGGGACTGCAAGGTGATACGGGTCCGGCCGGCCCGACCGGGCCCACCGGATCGACCGGCGCCACGGGTCCCATGGGCCCGACCGGTCCTGCCGGCGACAGCTACACCATCGGCACCGGCCTGGAAGAAGACGCCGGCCTGCTGACGCTGCAGCGTACCGGCTGTTCGTCGGGGCAGGTGCTGCAGTACGACGGAACCAGCTGGTCGTGTGTGACGCCGGCTTCCGGCGGGGGACGTGGGTTCGATGTGCTGATCAACGGTACGTCGATCGACGATCCGTCGGAGGATCTGGCCTACCTCGGCTTTACCGGCGACGGCCTGGCTTTTCTGACCACTGAGAATTACCAGTTGGAGCTCCGCGACAACCAGTTGCAGCGGGCCTATATCCTGTATGCCAATGCCGGCTGTTCCGGCACCGCGCGTGTTTATGCGGCGGAAGGCCAGACCGGAAGCGCGTTCCCGGGCGACTTGTTCCAGAGCAACGGCACTGCCTACTACGTGGACAAGGCCGCGACTGTGGCTTCATTCGCCTACCAGTCGTTCTACGACTTCGCTGCCAGCGCGTGCAGCGACACGACCAGCAGCGACCCTGCTGCGCCTTTTCTGGGCAACAACGCCGGCGTGACCGGGTATTCGATCGCGGATCCGACGAACATGGTGACTTCGTTCCAGAGGAACTGATTGGTTTTGGTTGGTTTTTTGGTGCGTTGGTGTTTTGGGGCGGCGCGGATGGCGTTGGGGGCGGCTTTGCCGTGAGGCGGGCTTCGTAGGATGTGTGGAGGCCGAAGGCCGTAACGCATCGGCTGCGGTTGGGTTTGGCTGATGCGTTGCGCTGGCGCTCCACGCATCCTACGGTCGACGGTTCCGCGGTTTACGGTTTACGGTTAACCGACCACGGGCCACGGACCACGGACCACGGACCACCGACTCCGCTTGGGTTTGGCTGATGCGTTGCGCTTTGCTCCACGCATCCTACGTTCATCTGGGTGTTTTGTTTCGGGTCGGGGTTGGGTTCGTAGGATGTGTGGAGGCCGGAGGCCGTAACGCATCGGCTGCGGTTGGGTTTGGCTGATGCGTTGCGCTGGCGCTCCACGCATCCTACGGTCGACGATTCCGGGGTTTACGGTTTACGGGTTCCGGACCACGGACCACGGACGCCGCTTGGGTTTGGCTGATGCGTTGCGCTTCGCTCCACGCATCCTACGATTCGAGGTCCGTATTCCGTGGTCCGTAACCCGTAACCCGTAACCCGTTGTTTTCCTGAAACCTGAAACCTGAAACCTGAAACCTTTATTCCACAGTCACCGACTTCGCCAGGTTTCTCGGCTTGTCCACGTCCGTGCCCTTGAGCAACGCGACGTGATACGCCAGCAGCTGCAGGGGCAGGGTGGCGATGATGGGGCTGGTGGTGTTGTTCATGCCGGGGACTTGCAGGTTGGTGGTGCCTTCGCCGTCGTGCATATCAACATTCTCGGCGATGAAGTTGATCAGCTGGCCGCCTCTTGCGCGCACTTCCTCGAGGTTGGACCGGAGCTTGCCGAGCAGGTGGTCGTCGGGGGCGACGGTGACGACGGGCATGTTTTCGTCGACCAGGGCGAGCGGGCCGTGCTTGAGTTCGCCGGCGGGGTAGGCTTCGGCGTGGATGTAGCTGATTTCCTTGAGTTTCAGGGCACCTTCTAGGGCGATCGGGTAGTGCGTGCCGCGGCCGAGGAACAGGGCGTGGTGCTTGTCGACGAATTCCTCGGCGATGTGCTTGACGGCTTCTTCCAGGCCCAGGGCCTTTTCCATCAGGCCGGGCAGGGCGCGCAGGGACTCCACGGCGGCTTTCTCGGCGGCCTGGTCGAGGCGGCCGCGGGCGCGGCCGAGCGCGAGGGCCAGCCAGTACAGGGCGGCGAGCTGGGTGGTGAAGGCCTTGGTCGAGGCCACGCCGATCTCGATGCCGGCCTGGGTCAGTAGCCGCAGGCCCGATTCACGCACCAGGGTGGAGCCGGGCATGTTGCACAGGGCCAGGGTCTGCAGGTAGCCGTTGTCCTTCGCGAATCGCAACGCGGCCAGGGTGTCGGCCGTCTCGCCGGACTGAGAGATTCCGATGAACAGGGTGTTGGGCGGGGCGACCGGTTCGCGGTAGCGGTATTCGCTGGCGACTTCCACGTTGACCGGGATGCCTGCGATCGACTCGATCCAGTAGCGCGCCACCAGGCCGGCGTGGTAGCTGGTGCCGCAGGCGATGATGTGGATGTTCTCGATCTTGGGCAGGATGGCGTTGGCTTCCGGGCCCAGGGATTCGGTCAGCACGCCGTGGTGGCCGAGCTTGTCGGCCAGGGTGTTGGCCACGGCTTCGGGCTGCTCGTGGATTTCCTTGAGCATGAAGTGGCGGTATTCGCCCTTGTTGGCCACCTGGTCGGCGTGGGCGTAGCGCTCGGTCTCGCGCTCGAGGGTCGCACCCTTCAGGTCGAATACGCGCGTTTCCTGGCGGTCGACGCGGGCCAGGTCGCCGTTTTCGAGGTGGATGAAGCGGTCGGTGACCTGCAGCAGGGCCAGCGGGTCGGAGGCAATGTAGTTTTCCTCGACGGATACGCCGATGACCAGCGGTGAGCCCATGCGGGCCAGGTACAGCGCTTCCGGGTCTTCGGGCGTGATCGCGGCCAGGGCGTAGGCGCCCTCGAGGCGCTCGACTGCGCGCGAGAAGGCGCTGGCGAAGTCTGCCGCGCCGGCACGCTCGTGGGCGATCAGGTGGGCGATGACCTCGGTGTCGGTCTCGGAGGCGAACTCGAAACCGGCCGATTTGAGTTCCCGGCGCAGGGCTTCGTAGTTCTCGATGATGCCGTTGTGCACCACGGCCAGGGTCTGGCTGGAGCGGTGCGGGTGGGCATTGGCCTCGGTCGGCTTGCCGTGCGTGGCCCAGCGGGTGTGGGCGATGCCGGTGTGCGATTCGATCGGGTCGGCCTCGAGCGAGTCGGCCAGGGCCTGGACCTTGCCGACTGCGCGCCGGACTTCGATTGACCGGCCGTCGAGCACAGCCACGCCGGCGGAGTCATAGCCGCGGTATTCCAGGCGGCGAAGGCCTTCGAGGAGGATGGGGGTGATGTTGCGCGCCGAGGTGGCGCCTACGATTCCGCACATGAAAAATTTTTCTTCGAAAAATTGGGTTTAAGGTTTAAGGAAAAGAAGGTTTCAGGGTTCAGGTTTCAGGTTTCAGGAAAACGAAAAAGGGGTTCCGGGTTCGGGGTTCCGGGTTCCGGGTTCCGGAAAACATGAGCGTTGAGCTCGGCGTGCACTCAGTCCATCGCGGCGAAGCCGCCCTGCAGCGCCCGGACGCGCCGCCTGAAACCTGAACCCTGAAACCTGAAACCTTCATTTAAATGACCTTCCGAATCGTATTCTCCGGCAGTTCCACCTTTCGCTCGTGTTCGAGCAGTTTGAGCAGCACCACGACGCGGTCCTTGCCGCTTCTGGCCTGGAATATGGCCCTCAGGCCGGCCATGGCGCCGTCGGTGATTTCGACCGCGTCGTTGGGTTTGATCTCCATGGCCCGGCTCATGTCCACGGCGCCGAAATTGTCGTGGCGCTGCTTCAGGAAGTCGATGAATTCGTCCGGCACCCACGGCACGCGGTCACCGAAACGCACCAGGCCGATGGCGCCGCGCGTGGAGCGAATGGTACTCCAGTCCTCGGCGTGCGCACAGAGGTTGACGAACAGGTAGCGCGGGAACATGGGCAGAACGCGCACCCGCGACTGGCCGCCGCGCGGTCGCGTGCGTGCCCGGATTCGCGGCAGGAATACCTCGAATTCCTGGTTTTCCAGGTGCGCTTCGGCCCGCCGTTCCTGGCCGGGCCTGCAAAAAATCGCCCGCCAATGGCGCTGGTCTTGCATGGTCTGCCCCTGATTTGCTGGTGATGTCGCCCTTTGCCGTATTCAGGATACAACAGGTGGTCGGAAGTCGGAAGTGGGGGGTTGGCTGGTTGGCTGGTTGGGCAGCTGCCGAGTGTTGCGCCGCGGCTGTGCCGTGTGGGGTCCGGGGCGATTGCCGGGCGAACTTCGTCGGATGTGTGGGGGCGGCGGCAACGCGTCGGCTTCGGATGGGTTTGGCTGATGCGTTGCGCTGACGCTCCACGCATCCGACGCGTCTGTGGCCGAGTTCTCTGGTCCGCGTCGGTGGTCCGGCGTGGTCGTAGGATGTGTGGAGGCCGTAGGCCGTAACGCATCGGCTGCGGTTGGGTATGACCGTTGGGTTGCCCGGTGTTGCTGGAAACGCTGATTGACACGCAGTTCGTGTTGCACTAGGTTCGTGTTATGAAGAACGTGACCATTACGCTTGATGAGGAGACGGCCCGCTGGGCGCGTATCGAGGCGGCTCGGCGTGGGACCAGTGTTTCGAAGCTGGTCGGGGAAATGCTGCGCGAGCGTCGCGAGCTCGAGGCGAGCTTCGAGGCGGCTGGGCGGCGGTTTCTCGGTCGTTCGCCCGCGCCGATGAAGAGCGCCGGCGAGTCCCATCCCACCCGCGAGAGCCTCTATGACCGCGACGTACTTCGTTGACACCAACGTCTTCGTGTATGCCCGTGATTGCAGCGAACCGGCCAAGCACAGCCGGGCGCGCGAGTGGGTGGAGCATCTGTGGACGACCGGTACGGGGCGGTTGAGTACGCAGGTTATCAAGGAGTATTACCAGGTCGTCACCCGCCGACTGGATCCCGGGCTGCCCAGGGAAGAGGCGCGAGCCGACATTCGCGACATGCTGACGTGGCGGCCCGTCGATGTGTCCGCGCAAGTGCTCGAGCAGGCGTGGTCGATTGAAGACCGATACGGGTTTTCGTGGTGGGATTCGATGATTGTTGCCGCCGCCTGCCACTTGCGGTGCGATTATTTGCTGTCCGAGGATCTTCAGAGTGGGCAGGAGGTTGATGGAGTGGTTGTTGTCGATCCGTTTTTGACGGCGGTTAATGAGTGATTCTGGTTCCGGTTTCCGGTTTCCGGGTTCCGGTTTACGGTTTACGGCGGCAGCGTCTAGCGTTGTGGGGCGGCTTCGCCGCGCGTGGTCCGGGGCGACCGCCGGGCGAACTTTGTCGGATGTGGGGGCGGCGGCTGGAACTCATCGGCTTCGTTTGGGTTTGGCTGATGCGTTGCGCTTCGCTCCACGCATCCTACGCGACTGTGGCCGACTTCCCTGGTCCGCGTCGGTGGTCCGGCGTGGTCGTAGGATGTGTGGAGGCCGTAGGCCGTAACGCATCGGCTGCGGTTGGATGTGGCTGATGCGTTGCGCTTTGCTCCACGCATCCTACGCGACTGTGGCCGACTTCCCGGGTCCGAGTCGGTGGTCCGGCGTGGTCGTAGGATGTGTGGAGGCCGTAGGCCGTAACGCATCGGCTGCGGTTGGGTGTGGCTGATGCGTTGCGCTTCGCTCCACGCATCCTACGCGTCTGTGGCCGAGTTCTCTGGTCCGCGTCGGTGGTCCGGCGTGGTCGTAGGATGTGTGGAGGCCGTAGGCCGTAACGCATCGGCTGCGGTTGGGTGTGGCTGATGCAAGGAAGGCGCCAACGGCCTCACGTCGAGCCGTTACAATAGGGCGCTTACCACTCACAGCCTGATACAGGAAGACGCCCATGAAGATTCTGGTCACCCTCAAGCGGGTGGTGGATTACAACGTGCGCGTGCGGGTCAAGAAGGACGGTAGCGGCGTCGAGACCGACGGCGTGAAGATGTCGATCAACCCGTTCGATGAAATCGCGCTCGAAGAGGCGCTGCGCATCAAGGAGCGCGGTGATGCCGAGGAAGTGATCGTGGCCTCGATCGGCGGCGACGAGGTGCAGCAGCAGCTGCGCACGGGCTTGGCGATGGGCGCCGATCGCGCCATCCAGGTCAGCTCGGACGGTGACGTGCAGCCGCTCACGGCCGCGCGGACGTTTCTCAAGCTGGTCGAGAAGGAAGAGCCCGGCATCGTGTTCCTGGGCAAACAGGCGATCGACGACGACTGCAACCAGACCGGGCAGATGCTGGCCGCCCTTTGGGATCGGCCGCAGGCCACGTTTGCCTCCAAGGTGGAGCTGGCCGACGGCAAGGCGACCGTCGCGCGCGAGGTCGACGCCGGGCTGGAGACCATCGAGGTGGATCTGCCGGCGGTGCTGACTTCCGACCTGCGCCTGAACGAGCCGCGCTTCGTCAAGCTGCCCGAGATCATGAAAGCCAAGCGCAAGCCGCTCGATACCTTTTCGCTCGAGGATCTGGGCGTGGAGCGTGCCGGCGGCATCGAGGCGGTTTCCTACGAGCCGCCGCCCCAGCGCGGAGGCGGCAAGATGGTCGAATCCGTCGACGAGCTGGTGTCCGAACTCAAGGCGAAGGGGTTGCTGTAATGTCGAGAATTCTCATCATTGCCGAACACGACGGCGAAACGCTCAGTGCCGCCACGGCCAAGACGCTGACCGGTGCCCTGGACATGGACATCGCCGACATCGACGTGGCGGTGTTTGCCGCCGATCCGTCGGGCGTGGCCGAGCAGGCCGCGAAGCTCGAGGGTGTCACACGGGTGCTGGCCATCGCGCATGCCGATTTCGAACATTTCCTGGCCGCGCGCCTGGCGCCGGAGATCAAGGCCCTGGCGGGCGATTATTCCCACATCCTGATGCCGTCGACCACGTACGGCAAGGACGTGCTGCCGCGCGCGGCGGCCCTGATCGGCGTCAACCAGGTTTCCGATATCCAGGAAGTGATCGGCGCGCGCAGCTTCAAGCGCCCGATTTACGCCTCCAACGCGATCGTCACTGTGAATGTTGCCGACGATCAGCCGGTGGTGGCGACCATTCGCACGGCGTCGTTCGCGGCCGCCGGCGAGGGCGGCTCGGCCGAGATCGAGTCGCGCGAGCCGCAGGCGAGCGATCCCGGGCATACCCGCTGGATCAAGGTCGAGGGCGGCGAAGGCGAAGGCCCGGATCTGGCCACCGCGCCGGTGGTGGTCTCCGGCGGCCGCGCGATGGGCTCGAGCGAAGGCTTCGACATCATCTACTCGCTGGCCAAGAAGCTGGGCGCGGCGGTGGGCGCCTCGCGCGCGGCGGTCGACGCCGGCTACGTGCCCAACGAGCTGCAGGTGGGCCAGACCGGCAAGATCATCGCGCCGGAGCTGTATTTCGCCATCGGCATCTCGGGCGCCATCCAGCACCTGACCGGCATCAAGGACGCCGGCACGATCGTCGCCATCAACAAGGACCCGGAAGCGCCGATTTTCGAGGTCGCGGACCTGGGCTTGGTGGGGGATTTGTTCGAGCTCGTGCCGGAGTTGGAAAAGAAGCTGGGGTGAGACGGCGCCCGGTTGGTTTTTTGGTGCGGCGCGGTTGGCGTTGGGGGCGGCTGCGCCGGTTGAGCTGGGTGCTATCTCAGGATTGAGAGTGTGGGCGTAGGATGTGTGGAGGCCGGAGGCCGTAACGCATCGGCTGCGGATGGGCTTGGCTGATGCGTTGCGCTTCGCTCCACGCATCCTACGCGTGGCGGCTGGGCGTTGACGGTTGTTGGGGTTCGTAGGATGTGTGGAGGCCGTAGGCCGTAACGCATCGGCTGCGGGTGAGTTTGGCTGATGCGTTGCGCTTCGCTCCACGCATCCTACGCGGATTCCGTGGTCCGTAATCCGTAATCCGTAATCCGTAATCCGGAAACCGGAAACCGGAAACCGGAAACCGGAAACCGGAAACCGGAAACCGGAAACCGGAAACCGTGATCCGCAAACCGTCTTTCCCTGAAATCCCCATCCCTCGATCCGCGGGCCCCTCGCTTGGTTGGCCGGGTTGGGGTATGCTCGATTCATCGGCGTGGCAGCCGGGGTGGGGTGGCTGATGTCTGGAGGGGAGCCAGGATTGGGCCGGTTTGTTGCGCGATTTCTCGTTTTGTTCGGTGTGCTTCATGCGGCGCTGGCTTTTCTGCCTGCGCATGCGCTGGCGCCCGACAAGGCCTTTCACCAGTTCGTGCGCGATACCTGGAGTATCGAGGAAGGCCTGCCGCAGATCACGGTGACGGCGCTGGTGCAGGGGCCGGACGGGTATGTCTGGGCCGGGACGCAGGCCGGTGTGGCGCGCTTCGACGGCGTGCGTTTTACCGTGTTCGACCCGAGTCAATCCCCCGAGATGCCCGGCATGCTGATCCAGGCGCTGTTCGTGGACTCGCAGGACCGGGTCTGGACGGGCACCTACAAGGGTGCGGCGGTGTTTCGCGACGGGCAGTTCCACGGCGTCAGCGACGGTTTCGGGCGCGAGATCGACGTCTTCCAGTTTGCGGAAACATCCGCGGGCGAGGTGGTCATCGCCTCCGACCGCGGTTTGCTGCGCCTCAACGACGATGCTTTCGTGAACGTCGGCGACGACCCGGAAGATGCCCTGCGCTCGGTGTTTGCCCACGGCGAGGACCTGTACGCCGGCGGCTACGGGGTGATTCACCGCCAGCGTGACGGTCGGTGGGAATCCATGCCCCTGGATGGGCCACTCGATTCGGCGCTGGTCACCGACTTCATCGCCTACGACGAGCGCCTCTGGGCGGCGACCACGCGCGGGCTGCTGTATCTCGAGGACGGTCAGTGGCGAGCCTACCGGGTGGAAGGGGAGCTGGCCGACGAGGTGATCGAAACCCTGTACGCCGATCGCGACGGCAATCTCTGGCTGGGTGCGGCCGGCCGCCTGCTGCGGATCCAGGGGCGCGAGCTGATCGAGTCGGTGCCCGACGACGCGGCTTATGCCCACAGCAGCGTGTTGGCCATGACCGAGGACCACGAGGGCAACCTCTGGCTGGGCTCGCGCTGGGACGGGCTGGCCCGGTTGTGGAACGGCTGGGTGTTCCGCTACGACCAGCCCGAGGGCCTGCACAACAGTCTCGTGTGGTCGGTCGCCCGGGACGGGGAAGGCAATGTCTGGACGGGCACCATGGACGGCCTGGCGGTGTTGCGGGAAGGGCGCTTCGAGCGCCTGGTCCCCGGCAGCGAGCAACCGCATCCGCACGCCTACACCTTGCTGCCCGAGCCCGATCGCGTCTGGGTGGGCACGCGCACGGGTCTGTACTGGTGGAACCGGCGCGAGCAGCGGGTCGAGAAACCGCCGGCTTTCGATGTGCTCGACAGCGCCCAGGTCAACGGCATCATTCCCTACGAGGGCGATTACTGGCTGGCCACCACCGAGGGCGTGTGGCGCTTCGACGGCGAGCGGATGCATCGCATCGCGCCGACCGGGGACATGGGTGGGCGCGACGTCCGCGTCCTCTACGAGACCAGCGACGGCGGACTGCTGGCCGGGACCCGGCGCGGCCTGTTGTACTGGCATCACGGGCGCTTCCTGCGCTTCAGCGAGGTAGCCGCCGAGCGCGACGTGACGGCCATCCTCGAGCTCTCCGACGGGCGCCTGGCCGTCGGCACCTTCGACGAGAAGCTGTATATCGGCCGCGACGATGACTGGCACGAGTTCGATGCCGACGACGGTCTGCCGACCAACAGTCCGTTCGCCTTCGGCGAGTCGGACGGGCGGCTGTGGGTGGCGGGCATTCGCGGCATCTACGAGCTGCCGCTGGATTCGATTCAGCGCTACATCGACGGCGAGATCGAGGCCTTGCCCGGGCGCATGGTACTCAACGAACGTGGCGACGTGCCCGGGGCGCAGAAGGGATTTTGCTGCAACGGTGCGGGCAATGCCAAGGGCTTCATGCACGACGGCGACCTGTGGTTGCCGACGCGTGGCGGCATCGTCCACCTCGTGCCGCAGCGCATCCAGCGCAATCCCGAGCCGCCGCGCCTGCACGTCGATCGCGTGCGCATCGACCAGAAATGGCGCGCGCTCGAGCCGGGGCAGTCGTTCGATTTGCCGGCCGAGCAGCGCGATATCGCCTTCGGCTTTGCCGTACTCAGCTACCAGGATCCGACCAGTGTGCAGGTGGAATACCGCCTGGAGGGTTTTCGCAACGACTGGCAGCGACTCGACGAGCCCATGCAGCGACAGCTCTTCTACACCAACCTGCCCTCGGGTTCGTTCACCTTGCAGGTTCGCGCGACCAACAACGCCGGCGTGTGGAGCGATCCGCCGACGAGCCTGGATTTCCACATCCAGCCCCGGGTCTGGGAGACAGTCTGGTTCCAGACGGCGATGCTGTTTCTCGTGATTCTGCTGATCTGGCTGGGCTTCAACTACCGCCTGCGCAACATGCAGCGCCAGCAGCGCGCGCTGGAGGGCATGGTGGCCGACCGGACGGAGAAACTGCGCGTGGCCAACGAGCATCTGCGCGACTACAGCGCTCGGCTGGAGACGGCGAGCATGACCGATCCGTTGACCCGGCTCTGGAACCGACGCTACTTGTCGTCGCAGCTGCCGGCGGACTTGTCGCATTTCCATCGCGAGTTGGCCAAGGTGCAGATGCTCGGCTCGGTGATGGTGTTTGCCATCGTCGATATCGACTTCTTCAAGGAAATCAATGATCGCCACGGGCATGATGCCGGCGACGACGTGTTGCAGCAGTTCGCCCGGCTGCTCGAGCAGCTGGTGCGCAACGGTGATTACATCGTGCGCTGGGGTGGTGAGGAGTTCCTGATCGTGTTCCGTCCGATGCCGCCCGACGAAGTCACGCGGGTGGCGACGCGAATCATCGATGGCATCGGCAACCACGGTTTCCTGCTCGAGGGTGGCCGGATCCTGCGCATGACCGCCTCGATGGGCCTGGCCGAGTACCCACCCTTCCGCGACAGCCCGTCGGCCATGGACTGGAACCATTCCGTGACCCTGGCCGACAAGGCCCTGCTGCATATCAAGCAGGAGGGCCGCGACGGCTGGTGCCGAGTCCGCCCCGCCCCCTGGGTGGAACCGGCGAGCCTAGCGGCGCACCTCGATCGGAGTCTGCGGGATTTGTTGCGGGATGAAGAGGTGTTGGTGGAGCGGGGGTAGGCCGCTGGCGCGGCGGTGTCTTGGTGTCGGTGTTGGTGGTTTCGTAGGATGTGTGGAGCGGTAGCGGAACGCATCGGCTCCCGTTGGGCTTGGCTGATGCGTTACGGCTTTGCCTTCACGCATCCTACGGGTTACGGGTTACGGGTTACGGGTTACGGGTTACGGGTTACGGGTTACGGGTTACGGGTTGCGGGTTGCGGGTTGCGGGTTGCGGGTTGCGGACGACGGGTGGCGTTTGGGGTTGGTGGTTTGGTGGTTTCGTAGGATGTGTGGAGCGGTAGCGCAACGCATCGGCTCCCGTGTGGGCGTGGCTGATGCGTTACGGCTTTGCCTCCACGCATCCTACGGATGGCGGATGGCGGATGACGGGTGACGGGTGACGTTTGGGGTTTCGGGTTGGTGCTTTCGTAGGATGCGTGGAGCGGCAGCGCAACGCATCGGCTGCGGTTGGGCGCGGCTGATGCGTTGCGGCTTCGCCTTCACGCATCCTACGGATGGCGTTTGACTTGTCCTGGGTTGTTTTTCTATCCTCGCCGGAGGCTTTGGCATGCGGGGTGGCGATGACTTCCTACCGCCGCGTTTATCAATCGGGCGGCACCTATTTCTTCACGGTCAACCTGCTGGATCGGCGTTCGAGTTTGCTGGTTGATCGGGTTGACTTGCTGCGGCAGGTCGTGCGGGATGTTCGTCGCGAACGGCCGTTCACGATTCATGCCTGGGTTGTTCTGCCCGATCACATGCATGCGCTCTGGTCTTTGCCGGATGGGGATTGCGATTTTTCCACGCGTTGGCGTTTGATCAAGTCGCGATTTTCGCGTGGGCTTGCTGGGTTCAATCGCGCTACGGCGAGTCGACTCCGCCGGGGTGAGAAGTCAGTGTGGCAGCGCCGGTTCTGGGAGCATCTCGTTCGCGACGACACGGATTTCGAGCGTTGCTTTGATTACATTCATTTCAACCCGGTCAAGCATGGTTATGTCGAGCGAGTAGCGGATTGGCCGCATTCGACGTTTCGACATTGCGTGGATGCCGGGTTGTATCCACCCGAGTGGTCACACGTGTCGGGGGAGTTCGAGGGCGCGTTTGGAGAGCGGGACGAATTCGGGCAGTTCAGGCGGGGTTGATGTGGGTCGGTGGCGCTTGGTGGTTTCGTAGGATGCGTGGAGCGGTAGCGGAACGCATCGGCTGCGGTTGGGTTTGGCTGATGCGTTACGGCTTCGCCTCCACGCATCCTACGGAAGACGGAAGACGGAAGACGGAAGACGGAAGACGGATGACGGGTGACGGGTGACGGGTGACGGGTGACGTTCGGCGTTTGGCGTTTGGTGGTTTCGTAGGATGTGTGGAGCGGTAGCGCAACGCATCGGCTCCCGGTGGGTTTGGCTGATGCGTTACGGCTTCGCCTTCACGCATCCTACGGAAGACGGAAGACGGGTGGCGTTTGGTGTTTCGGGTTGGTGGTTTCGTAGGATGTGTGGAGCGGTAGCGGAACGCATCGGCTGCGGTTGGGTTTGGCTGATGCGTTACGGCTTTGCCTACACGCATCCTACGGGTGACGGGTTACGGATGACGGGTTACGGATGACGGGGGGCGGTTGGCGTTTGGGGTTGGTGGTTTCGTAGGATGTGTGGAGCGGTAGCGGAACGCATCGGCTGCGGTTGGCTGTGGCTGATGCGTTACGGCTTTGCCTCCACGCATCCTACGGATGGCGCATTACGGACGACGGATTACGGCTGACGGGTTACGGACGACGGACGACGGACGACGGGTGGGTTGCACGGATTTCATGATTGGCCGTGGGCGCCGCCGCCGGGGGTTTGCAGGATGAGTAGGTCGTTTGCCTGGACTTCGGTGCGGTCGGTGCCGGTTAGTTGTTTGTGTTGGCCGTCGGCTTGTTCGATCCAGGCTTTGCCGACGGCGCCGTTGCCGCCGCCTTCGAGGCCCGAGGGTGCGATCTTGCGGGAGTTGGCGAGGATGGCCACGGTCATCGGTTCGAGGAAGCGGATTTTTCGTTCGGCGCCGTTGCCGCCGTGCCATTTGCCTTCGCCGCCGGAGTGGGGGCGGATGCCGAAGGATTCGAGTCGGACGGGGAAGCGGGTTTCGAGGATTTCCGGGTCGGTCAGGCGCGAGTTGGTCATGTGGACGTGCACGGCGTCGGCGCCGTTGAATCCGTTGCCCGCACCCGCGCCGCCGCAGAGTGTTTCGTAGTGCTGGTAGCGGGCGTTGCCGAAGGTGAGGTTGTTCATCGTGCCCTGGCTGTTGGCGAGGATGCCCATGGCGGCGAACAGGGTGTCGGCGACGACCTGGCTGGTTTCGACGTTGCCGGCCACCACGGCGGCCGGGTGGACGGGCGATAGCAGGCTGCCTTCGGGGATGACCAGGTCGATGGGCGTCATGCAGCCGTCGTTGAGCGGGATGTCGTCGGCGACCAGGGTTCGCAGTACGTACAGGACGCAGGCGCGGGTGATGGCGCGCGGGGCGTTGAAGTTGTCTGGCGTTTGCTCACTGCTGCCGGTGAAGTCGATCGTCGCCCGGCGTGCGTCGCGGTCGACGGTAATGGTTACTTCGACCTGCGCGCCGTTGTCCATGCGCTTGATCCAGTGGCCGTCTTCGAGTTTGCCGAGGGCGCGCGCGACCTGTTCGGCGGCGTTGTCCTGGACGTGGCCCATGTAGGCGCGCACGACAGCCAGGCCGAACTGTTCGATCATGCCGGACAGCTCACGCAGGCCACGGTTGTTGGCGGCGATCTGGGCGTGCAGGTCGCTGAAGTTCTGATCGAGGTTGCGTACCGGATGCTCGCCGCCGGTGAAAAGTTGCTCGAGTTCATCGCGCAGCAGCTCGCCTTCGCGCACCGCGCGCATCGGGCCGATCAGCACGCCTTCGTCGTGGATCGTCTTGCTGTCGGGCGGCATTGAGCCGGGGGTGATGCCGCCGACGTCGGCGTGGTGCGCGCGGCTGGCGGTGTAGAACAGGATCTCGTTGCCGTCGGCGTCGAAGCAGGGGCTGACGACCGTGAGATCCGGCAGGTGGGTGCCGCCGTTGTAGGGGTCGTTGAGCAGGAAGACGTCGCCGGGCCGCATGTCGTCGCCGAAGCGGTCGATGACCGCGCGCACGCTCTCGCCCATCGAACCCAGGTGCACTGGCACGTGCGGGGCGTTGGCGACCAGGCGGCCTTGCTCGTCGAACAGCGCGCAGGAAAAATCGAGGCGCTCCTTGATGTTGGCCGACCAGGCGGTTTGTTGCAGGGTCGCGCCCATGTGCTCGGCGATCGACATGAACAGATTGTTGAATACTTCCAGCAGTACCGGATCGGCTTCGGTGTCGGCCTGTAGCGCGCGCCTGGACTCGGCGCGCTCAAGCAGCAGGTGGCCGCGGCGGTCGAGCGCGGCGCGCCAGCCGGGCTCGAGCACGACGGTGGCGTTGGCCTCGATGATGATGGCCGGGCCGTCGATGCGCTGGCCGGCGGCGAGGTCGTCGCGGCGGTAGATCGGTGTATCCGGACCAGACTTGCCGTCCATGAAGGTCTCGACGCGCTCGACCGGCTCGGCCGGGGGGCGTTCGGCGTCGATCTCCGCTTCGACGTCGAGGGCGCGGCTTTTTCCGACGGCCTCGAGCAGGCCGGCTTCGACTTCCAGTTCGCGCGCTTCCATGGCAAAGCCGAACTGCTGGCGGTGGGCCCGGGTGAAGGCGCGGGTCATGGCGTCGAAGGAGCCGAAGGGCACCGGCAGGCTGGTGTCGGTGCCGGTGTAGCGTACGCGGCAGTGGCGCTCGACGCTGATGGCGTCGTCGTCGAAGTCCTGCTTGTGCAGTTCGGTGACGGCGTCGTCGCCGCTGGCCTCGAAGGCTTCGGCCAGCTGATCGACCAGGGCCTCGTCGAGGCGGTCGTTGACCGGGAACTCGCGATGGGCGGTGACGTCGGCCAGGCCCATGCCGTAGGCCGAGAGTACGCCGGCGTGGGGATGAATCAGCACCGTCTCGATGCCCAGCTCGTCGGCCACCAGGCAGGCGTGCTGGCCGCCGGCGCCGCCGAAGCAGTTGAGCGCGTAACGGGTCACGTCGTGGCCGCGCTGCACCGAGACCTTCTTGATGGCGTTGGCCATGTTGGCCACGGCGATGCGCAGGAAGCCCTCGGCCACCTCGACCGGCGTGCGCGTGTCGCCGGTGGCTTCGCGGATCTCGCTGCACAGCGCATCGAAGCGCTCGCGCACGATGGCGGCGTCTAGGGCTTCATCGGCGCCGGGGCCGAAAGTCCGGGGGAAGAAATCCGGCTGCAGCTTGCCGAGCATGACGTTGCAGTCGGTGACGGTCAGCGGGCCGCCTTTCCGATAACTGGCCGGGCCGGGATCGGCGCCGGCCGAGTCGGGGCCGACGCGATAGCGGCTGCCGTCGAAGTGCAGCTTCGAGCCGCCGCCGGCGGCCACGGTGTGGATCTCGAGCATGGGCACGCGCAATCGCACGCCGGCGATGACGGTCTCGAGGCTGCGCTCGAACTCGCCGCTGTAGTGCGACACGTCGGTGGAGGTGCCGCCCATGTCGAAGCCGATCACGCGTTCCAGGCCGGCCATGGCGGCGGTGCGCACGCAGCCGACGATGCCGCCGGCCGGGCCCGAAAGGACGGCGTCCTTGCCGGCGAAGCGGGCCGCGTCGGTCAGGCCGCCGTCGGACTTCATGAACTGCAGGCGAACGTCGCCCAGTTCGTCGGCCAGGCGGTTGGCGTAGCGCTTGAGCACCGGCGAAAGATAGGCATCGACCACGGTGGTGTCGCCGCGACCGATCAGGCGAATCAGCGGGCTGACGCGGTGCGACAGGCTGACCTGCTCGAAGCCGAGTTCGGCCGCGATTTCGCCGATGCGTTGTTCGTGGTCGGGGTAGCGGTAGCCGTGGACGAGGACGACGGCCAGGGCGCGAATGCCCTTGGCGCGCAGGGCGGTCAGCTGCCGGCGCAGGTCGTCCTCGTCGGGCCGGCGCAATACCCGGCCGGCGGCGTCGAGGCGCTCGTCGACTTCCACGATCTCGTCGCAGAGCTGTTCCGGGCGGCGGATGTCGAGGGCGAAGATGTCCGGCCGGCTCTGGTGGCCGATCTTCAGTGCGTCGCGAAAGCCGCGGGTGATGACCAGCGCGGTGGCTTCGCCCTTGCGTTCGAGCAGGGCGTTGGTGGCGACGGTGGTGCCCATGCGCACGTGTTCGATGCGCTCGGCGGGAATGGCCTCGTCCGCGCCGAGGTCGAGCATGCGGCGAATGCCCTCGACGGTGGCGTCGGCGTAGTGGTCGGGGTTTTCCGACAGCAGCTTGGCGGCCCGGAGTTCGCCTTCGGGCGTGCAGGCGATGATGTCGGTGAACGTGCCGCCGCGGTCGATCCAGAATTTCCACCTTGATCGGGTGGGGGATTCGGTTTCGGTGGGCGGTGTGGACATGGAGTGACTTTAGCAGGGGCGGGTGGTGTTTTGGTGCGGCGCGGTTGGCGTTGGGGGTGGGATTGGCGCGGTGGGGGCGCCTGGGTTGGTGCGAGGTAGTCGTAGGATGCGTGGAGCGTAGCGCAACGCATCAGCCACGGTCTGAACGCCGCTGATGCGTTACGGCCTTTGGCCTCCACGCATCCTACGATTTTTGGGTTTTCGGGTTTTGGGGCTGGGCGATGGGCACTGACGCTGCGGGGCTTGAGGTTGATGCTGGCGTGCGGGTGTGGTCGTAGGATGCGTGGAGCGATAGCGCAACGCATCAGCCACGGTTTGAACGCCGCTGATGCGTTACGGCCTTTGGCCTCCACGCATCCTACGATTTTTGGGTTTTCGGGTTTTGGGGTCGGGCGATGGGCACTGGACGCTGCGGGGCTTGAGGTTGATGCCGGTGTGCGGGTGTGGTCGTAGGATGCGTGGAGCGATAGCGCAACGCATCAGCCGCGGTTCGAACGCAGCTGATGCGTTGCGGCCTTCGGCCTTCACGCATCCTACGACTCCCACTGGGTTAGATGAGTGTTCGGGCCCGCTTTCGGATCAACCGGCCGTTTTCGTCGATTACCGGGTCCATGCCGGCCCTTGCCGTCTTTTCGGCCAGGTGGTCGTGCGCGGTTTGCTTGTTGATGGTGAATTCGGGGCTGTACTGTCCGACGAAGGCTTCCTGTTCGGGTGTTTCGGCGGCGTGGACGTGGTGGAGTCTGCGGACGTAAGACAGGGACTCAGCACCGTCGCCGAAGCCGGCGTCGACCAGGCACATGCTGGCGACGGTGCCGGTTCGGCCGACCCCGGCGAGGCAGTGAACGGCGACTCTGCCGCCTTCGGCCAGGACGGCGGCGATCAGCAGGCGGGCGACTTGCCAGCGCTCCATCCACTGCCGCCCGGGAATGTCGCCGTCGCGGATCGGCAGGTGGAGCCACAAGGGAAGGCGTTCGCGGAGTTTGCGCGGCAGGTCGCCGAGGCCGAGCATTTCGAGTTCGCGGGTTTCCATCAGGGTGACAACGGCCGTGGCCGGCCAGCGTGCCAGGGCGTCGATGCCGGCGTCGGGCTCGGCCCGGCCCAGCAGCGCGCCGTGGGCGCCGGGGCAGGCGCAGAGGCCGAGCGTGCCCGCGTGGAGTCGAATTGCCGTAATGGCGTGGTCGGACATGGGGTAGACGGTAGCAAAGTTGGATTGATTAAGGTTTCAGGGTTCAGGTTTCAGGTTTCAGGGCGGGCACCGAAGTCAGTGGTGGGCGGCTTCGCCGCGACGCCGCGATGCCGAATCGGAAATCGGAGCCCGCGAGGTTCCACGACACATCGGCCACCCCCCACACCCGACGCGGCGCAGCCGCCCCGCAACGCGGGCCGCTCCCGCCTGAACCCTGAAACCTGAACCCTGAAACCTTCTTTCCAACCTTTTTCTCACCTTTTGAGAAAGCCCTGCGCCCATAATGTTGGCATGTCTTTATTCGATGCCGAACAGGCTCTGGATTCCTGGTTTGCGAACGCCGTGGGTGAGCCGACGTCGGTGCAGCGTTCGGCCTGGCCGGTGTTGCGGGCCGGGCGCAATGCGCTGGTGATTGCCTCGACCGGGCAGGGCAAGTCGCTGGCGGCCTGGCGGCCGATCGTGGAGGGCTTGGCGAGGCGGCCGGGTCGGGGCAAGGGGGTTCGGGCGCTGCATATCGCGCCGCTGAAGGCCCTGGCGCGGGATATGACGCACAATCTCGCGCCCCTGCTCGAGGCTGTCGCTCCCGTGAACGGCCGCGCGCCGGCGATCGCGCTGCGCTGCGGGGATACGCCGCAGGTTGAGCGCGCCCGCCAGCGCCGCAATCCGCCCGAGATTCTCTCGACCACGCCCGAATCGCTGTTCGTGCTTCTGGGCAGCCGCGGGGGACGGTCGCTGCTGCGTACGGTCGAGTCGGTGGTGGTCGACGAGCTGCACGCCCTGGCCGGCGGCAAGCGCGGCGCGCACCTGGCGCTGTCGCTGGCGCGACTGGACCGGCTGGCGGGGCGGCCCGTGCAGCGCATCGGGCTTTCGGCCACGGCGCATCCGGCCGCGACCCTCGCCCGCTTCCTGGCCGGCTCGGCCGATTGCGAGATCGTCGCGCCCGACCGAGCCGGGCCGGTGAAGCTGGAGGTCGAACTGCCCGGCATGGCGCTGGGGCCGTTTCCCAACAGCCTGCACTGGGAGCAGATCCATGCGCGCATCGCCGAACTCGCGTTGGGGAATCGGTCGCTACTGGTGTTCTGCCAGACCCGCGCGCAGGTCGAGCGCACGGCCGCGACGCTGGACGATTTGCTGGAGACGGCTGGCCATCCGGACCAGGTTGGCGCGCACCACGGCAGCCTGGATACCGCGCACCGCGAGGCGATCGAGGCCCGCTTCAAGGCCGGCGCCTTGCGCGTGCTGGTCTCAAGCGCCTCGCTGGAACTCGGACTGGACCTGGGGCACGTCGATCGGGTCTGCCAGCTGGGCGTGCCCGGCTCGGTCAACCTGGTGCGCCAGCGTGCCGGTCGCAGCGGGCATCGTCCCGGTCGACGGCCCTGCATGCACCTGTTTCCGCTCACGCTCAACCAGCTGGTCGAAACGCGCGCGCTGGCCGACGTGATTGCTGCCGGCGGCGTCGATGCCGTCGAGCCGCTCGATGCGCCGCTGGACGTGCTCGCGCAGCAGCTCGTGGCGCTGGTCGCCAACGGCACGGGCAAGGTCGGGGAGTTGCTGGACGTGGTTCGCGCCGCCTGGCCGTATCGCGATGTTTCGGCGCAGACGCTGGCCGCACTGCTCGAATCGCTGGCCGAGCGGCCCGAGATGATGCCGGACGCGCAGCTCGATCCGCTGCTGCTCACGGACGGTAAGGACGGCTACCGGGCCCATCCCGAGGCCGATCGCCTGGCCTTGACCAATGCCGGCACCATTCCGGAATGGTTCGAGTACGACGTGATCCGCGTCGATACCGGTGATGTCGTGGGCCGGCTGGACGAGGAGGTAGCCTTCGAGTCCTCGCCGGGGCAGGTGCTGCAGCTGGGCAACCGCCCCTGGCGGATCCTGCGCGTGCTGACCGGGCTGGTGCACGTGGAGCCGGCCGGCGAGGAACCGGCCGAGCTGCCGTTCTGGTTCGGCGAGGGGCCGGGCCGCAGCGCGAAGATGGCCGAGGCCATGCTGTGCGTGATCGCCGGCCGGGGGCGTACGCCGCCGCATCCGCAGGCCGTTCGCTTGCTGGAGGAATCGCGCGCCCTGCTCGGGGCGCTGCCTTCGCCCGAGCGCCTGGTGATCGAACAGTTTTCCGACCCCGGCGGCGATCGCCACATCGTGCTGCACACCTTCGCCGGCGCGCGCATCAATCGCGCCTGGGGGCTGGCGCTGCGCAAGCGCTTTTGCCGCCAGTTCAACTTCGAGCTGCAGGCCGCGGCCACCGACGACGGCGTGCTGATCTCGCTGGGCGTGACCAGCCAGTTCGATCTGCCGGCGGTGGCGGGTTTCGTGAAGTCGCACAACGTGGCCGACGTGCTCACCCAGGCGATGCTCGACACGCCGCTGTTCGTGACCCGTTTTCGCTGGTGCGCCAACAACGCCCTGGTGTTGCTCAAGAACGGCCTGGACGGGCCGCTGCCCTCGCAGCGCCAGCGCAGCCAGGCCGAGAACCTGATCGCCTGCGTGTTTCCCGACCAGCTCGCCTGCCTGGAGAACCTTAGCGGCGCGCGCGAAGTGCCGGATCATCCGCTGGTGCAGCAGGCCCTGTCGGACTGCCTCGACGACTACATGGATCTAGGCGGCTTGCAGCGCCTGCTGGGCCGCATCGAGTCGGGCGAGGTCGAAGTGCACGCGGTCGAGACGCCCCGACCCTCGCCGCTGGCCGAGGCGTTGATCCACGCGCCGCGCTACAGCTACCTGGACGAGGACGATGCCGAGGAGCGGCGTACCCGCAATTTCGAGAAGCCGGCGCGGCATGCAGGCAACAAGGCCGCGCCGCGCTCGCGAACCGCGCCGCAGCTGTCGGGCACGAGCCGGTCGAAACCGCCGGCGCGGGGGGTGAGTGCACCGGTGCCGCCGCCGGCAAGGGCGGGTGATTTCAGGCCCCTGCAGCCTTCCACAACCGCGTTGGAGCGGCTGCTGGAGCAGGCGGGGTTCCTGACGCAGCAAGAGGGCGAGTCCGGGCTGGGCATGGTTCGTTCCGCGACGGCCGGGGGCTGGACGCGCTGGTTCTCGAAGCTGGTGCGCGAGGGGCGGGCGTTGACCCTGGTGGGGCCGGACGGCCGCCGGCTGTGGATCGCCACGCGCCGGCTGGACTGGATCCAGTCGCTGGACGGGCGCTGGCAGCCCATGCCGCCGCCCGGAGGTATTCCGCGCGATGCGCTGCCCAGCGACCGCGGGGTCGTGTGGCAGTGGCTGATCGAGAGCCGGCAGCGGCTCGAGGGGGAGGCGGCGTTCGACACGGTTGCGGCGGTGTTCGGGTTGACGGCGCCGGTTTAGGGGTTGCTTCTGGTGTTTTGGTTTTTTGGCTCGGCGCCGATGGGTTTGGGGGTGGTAGCGCAGCGCATCGGCTTCTGGTGGGAGTGGCTGATGCGTTACGGCCTTCGGCCTCCACGCATCCTACGGATGATGGGAGGCCGTGCGGGATTGTGGTTTTCGTAGGATGCGTGGAGCGGTAGCGCAACGCATCGGCTCCCGTTGGGTGTGGCTGATGCGTTACGGCCTTTGGCCTCCACGCATCCTACGGATGATGGGAGGTCTTGCGGGTTTGTGGTTTTCGTAGGATGCGTGGAGCGTTAGCGCAGCGCTTTGGCTTCTGGTGGGTTTGGCTGATGCGTTGCGGCCTTCGGCCTCCACGCATCCTACGAGTGATGGGCGGCCGTTCGGGTTTGTGGTTTTCGTAGGATGCGTGGAGCGGTAGCGCAACGCATCGGCTCCCGTTGGGTTTGGCTGATGCGTTACGGCCTTTGGCCTCCATGCATCCTACGGATGATGGGAGGTCTTGCGGGTTTGTGGTTTTCGTAGGATGCGTGGAGCGTTAGCGCAACGCATCGGCTGCGGTTGGGAGTGGCTGATGCTTTGCGGCTTCGTCGCCACGCATTCCACGAGGTTCGGGGTTTTTGGTTTGGGTTTGTCATGCCGTCGTGGCCATTGAGCCGGTATAGTCGGCGGCCGGGAGTTTCTTGACTGGAGTGGATGATGCGTTTTCTGTTTCTCTTTGTGCTGCTTGCCTGTTCGATGTCGTTGTCGGCCGCCGAGATCGTGGCCGGGCCGATGCCGGGGCATTCGACGATGCGCCAGGTCAAGGTCTGGCTGCAGACCGACGAGCCGGCGGTGGTGCAAATTCGTTACCGCTCGGATGAAGACGGGTCGTGGCAGACGAGTGCGCCCGAGGCCACGGATTCGGAACGGGCCAACACGGCGATCCTGCTGGCCACCGGCCTGGAGCCGGGGCTGCGCTACGAGTACGAGGTGCTGGTCGACGAGGCCGTTCATTCGCCCGAGCATGAACTGCGTTTCGTGACCCAGCCGTTGTGGCAGTGGCGCGAGGACCCGCCCGATTTCCGTTTTGCGCTGGGATCGTGCGCGTACATCAACGAGACGGTGTACGACCGTCCGGGCGAGCCCTATGGCGGGGACTACCGGATTTTCGACGCCATCGCCGACGCCGAGCCGGCCTTCATGCTGTGGCTGGGCGACAACGTCTACTACCGCGAGGCCGACTGGAATTCGGCCTCGGGCATGTACCAGCGCTTCAGCCATACCCGCGGGCACGAGGCCCTTTCGCGCCTGGTCACCGGCACGCATCACTACGCCACCTGGGACGACCACGACTACGGCCCGAACAATTCCGATCGTGGCTACGCGATGCGTGAGACCGCGTTGGAGGTTTTCAACGCGTTCTGGCCCAATCCCGACTTTTCGGGCGCGGGAACCGGCGGTGTCACCAACTACTTCGAGTGGCACGATGTCGGTTTCTTCATGCTCGACAACCGGTATTTCCGGTCGGCCAACTACCGGACCACCGGCGAGCGCACCATTCTCGGTGACGAGCAGATCGACTGGCTGGTCGACGCGCTCAAGACCAGCAATGCCAGCTTCAAGTTCGTGGTCATGGGCGGGCAGTTCCTCAACTCCGCCGAGAACAGCGAGACCTATATCAACCTGGCGCCGGGCGAGCGCCGCGAGCTGCTCGATCGCATCGAGGCTGAACGCATTCCCGGGGTCGTGTTCCTGACCGGCGATCGGCATCATTCGGTGCTGCTGAAGATGGATCGCTACCGGAATTATCCGCTGCACGAGTGGACGGTTTCGCCCCTGACCGCCGGTGCCCACGACCCGGGTGACGAGGCGATGCAGTATGACGTCGAGGGCAGTCTCTATGCCGAACGCAATTTCGGCATGATCGAAGTGACCGGGCCGCGCAATGAGCGCGTGGCGACGTTGATCCTGCACGACAGCGACGGTGAGGAGGTCTGGCGGCAGGAGATTCGGCAGGAGGCGTTGCAGCCGTAGTGGCGCTGGCGTGGCGTTGGTTGGTGTTTTGGTGGGGTGTGGATCGGTTGGGGGAGGCAGCAGTTCCTCGTCGAAGTCGTCGTAGGATGTGTGGAGCGGTAGCGGAACGCATCGGCTCCCGATCGGTTTGGCTGATGCGTTGCGGCTTCGCCTCCACGCATCCTACGGTCGGCGATTCTGCGGATTACGGATTACGGATTACGGATTACGGTTTACGGTTTACGGTTTACGGATCACGGGCCACGGGCCACGGGCCACGGGCCACGGACCAGGGACCAGGGACCAGGGACCAGGGACCAGGGACCAGGGACCAGGGACCAGGGACCAGGGACCAGGGACCAGGGACTAGGGACCAGGGACTAGGGACCAGGGACCAGGGACCACCGATGCACCGATGCACCGATGCACCGAAACGTTCTGTTGCTGCACCAAAACACCAAAGCACCAAAACACCAATCAGCGCCACGCCAGCGGCCCGCTATGGCGCGGTTTCGAAGCGGTCGGTGAAGATGACGTCCTCGGCCGGGCCGGAGTCGAAGCTGGCGGTGATGGTGGTATCGGCGGTCACGCTGATGTAGCAGATGTTGCCGCTTGGCAGCGGGCAGTTGGGTGACCAGCCGCTGAAGGTGCTGCCGGAGGCGGCTACGGCGTGCAGTTCGACCAGGGTGCCGTTGAAGAAGACTTCGGAGCAGTCGCTGCCGCAGGCGATGCCGAGCGGTACGCTGATGACGGAGCCGCTGCCGGTGCCGGTGCGGGATGCGGTCAGGGTGAAGTGGTCTTCGCCGACGTTCATGTGGTTTTCGTCGAAGCCGGCGTCGTAGTAGCCGCCGGACTGACCGGGGTTGCCCTGGTTGTTGCTGGCGTCGTTGACCGGCAGGGTCTGATATTCGATGTCGCGGGTTGATGACCACAGCAGGGCGTTTTGCTGGCACATGTCCACGCCCGGTGAGGCGGATGTCTGGCGGGCGTCGCCGCCGGCGATATTGATGAACTGCGGTGTGGCGATGTAGTAGGTGCCCGCGGGCAGGTCGCCCGGATCGCTGTCGGCCAGGTTGCACTCCGACTGGATGGAGCCGGCTTGCAGGTCGATGCCGGTGGAGTCGGCGATGATCGAGTTGTGCAGGTAATTGGCGGCCCCGGCGCCCTGGGAGAGCAGGGCGCCAGACGGCGGCGGTGTTCCGCTGTCCACGTAGGCGGTGTTGCGGGCGATGGTGGCGTGCTGGATCTCGAACTGGGCGCCCTCGTTCCAGATCGCCGTGTCCGTTGTGTTGTTGTACATGCCGACATGACCCAGGCGAACCAGCGCGCCGTTGGCGCCGTGAATCAGCGACATGAAGTCCGGATCGATGGTCCATGACTGGTTCAGTTCCATGAGCGTGCTGTTGATTCGAACGGAGGAATTGCTCACGAAGACGACGCTGGCGTCCGTCCGGCTGCCCTCGATCTCGGAGCAACTGATCTGGAAGGGGCAGCTCGAGGCCCGGTCCATTGTGACTTGAGGGCTGCCCGAAGTGCCGCCGTTGACGGCATGGATCGCCGCCCCGCCGCTCAGGCTCCAGTTGCTCTTCAGATATGTATTGACCAAAGTGGCGCGACCCGTGCCATTGACGTAGACTCCGCCGCCCCCCAGCCAGGCGAAGTTCTCGGCGATCGTAACGCGCTGGCTTCCGCCATTGCTGTAGAGTTCGCCGCCGTTGTCGACGTATACGGCGCCACCGTAGTCGGCGGTTCCCCCGCCCCCACTGATGGTCGATCCGCCCATCAACATCATGAAACAGCCGTTCGAGAGGTAGGCATTGTTGCCCCTGACGGCCGAGCCGGCGCGGAGCTGTCCGCGCAGCGTCACCTCGGAGTTGGAGCCGTTGCAGTAGACCCCGCCGCCCCAGTTGGTTCCCGTGTAGCGATCACCGTTGTCCTCCACGATGGAATCGGCCTGGATGTCCACGTAGGCGCCGCCATCGACGAGGATGCCTCGCAGATCGTGGTCGCCGATGCGCACGTCGTCGAGGACGACCGAGGCGCCGCCGGTGGCCGACAGGCCCGTGTCGGCCGAGCGGATGTTGAGTCTTGTGAGTGTGACGTTCGATTGCGCTTGCGAGCTGGTCTGGACGGTGACGGCCGTTCCCGTGGTGTTTCCGAAATTCGTGCGTCCGGATGGGCTGGTGAAGCAGTTCGGGTAGCCCCCGGAGATGGTCAGGCTGCCGGCGGCACCGGGATCCCAGTCGGTGAGCGTGACCTTGCCGTTGGAACCGGAGTAGGTGAGCGTATTGGTCAGCCTGATCTCATCGCTGCCGGCGCTGAACGCCGCCGAAAGAAGCGCCGAGGACAGGTTGGCGTGGACGTTGGGCCCGGTGCAGGCGGCGGAGCTGCCCACCCAGTAGGTGGCCGAGAAAGCCGGGGCGGCGATCAAGGCGAGGGCGAGTGCCAGGATGCGAATCAAGGTTGTCATGGTTTTCCGTGTCGTTTGCGATCGGTTAACGGGTCAGTCGCAAACGGCGGGGAAAGTGTGACAGGGGTTTTTAGGTTTCAGGTTTCAGGTTTCAGGAAACCCGAAGACAGAAAGCGTTGGGGGGCGGCGGCGCCGCGTTGGGTGTGGGGGTGGCCGATGGGTCGTGGGGTTTGGCGGAGGCTGCGTAGGTCGCCGTCGCATCCCCGACCTACGCCCTCGATCCGTTCTCGCGGCAAAGCCGCCCCGCAATGCCCCAAAGTTGCCGCCTGAAACCTGAAACCTGAACCCTGAAACCTCCGGCCGCGGCCGCGCCGGCGGCCGGCCCCGTTCAGCCTGACTTCAGGCAGGTCTTGGTACAAAGTGGCCACGCGCAGCGATTTGCCGCGAAGGAGGCAATCCTATGAAAACCCTGACGACGCTGGTTATGACGACCATCCTGACCCTGACCGTGGGCTGCAGCATGACCGGGCCCGCCCGGGCGGATGACAATTACTTCAGCCAGGCCGAGCTCGATTCGATGCTGGCGCCGGTGGCGCTGTATCCCGACAGCGTGCTCTCGCACGTGCTGATCGCGGCCACTTACCCGCTCGAGGTGATCCAGGCGGCGCGCTTTTCGCGCGAGCGGCCCGGCTTGCGCGGCGAGGATGCCGTGGCGGCGGTTGAGGGCTACGACTGGGATCCCAGCGTGAAGGCGCTGGTGGCCTTTCCCGACCTGCTCGAACGCATGGACGAGGACCTCGACTGGACGCAGGACCTGGGCGATGCCTTCCTGGCGCAGGAAGACGACGTGATCGCCTCGATCCAGTACCTGCGCTCGGAGGCCTATTCTCAGGGCCACCTCAAGAGCAACGACCGGGTCAAGGTCGTGCGCGAGAAGGAATACATCTATATCGAGCCGGCACGCACCCGCGTGGTGTACGTCCCGTATTACGATCCGCGCGTGGTCTACTCGAGCTGGCGCTGGTCCAGCCACCCGCCGCGCTACTGGCATCGTCCCAGCGGCTTCAACGTGAGCGTCGGCTTCCATTGGGGTCGCCCGTACACGATCCGCCCGAGCTTCTACTTCAGCTCCTTCCACTGGGCGCAGCGCCGGGTCGTGGTGGTCAACCATCATCACCACTACTACCGGGATCATCGCTTCCGCTCGGGTCGCGAAGTGGCCCGATTCAGTGATGCCCGCCACTGGAAGCACGACCCGGTTCATCGCCGTGGCGTGAGTTACCGCGGCCGGGTGGAACAGACGCGTTTCGTCGAAAGCAGTCGTTCTTCCCTGCCCGCGAACCGCAAGTCGGCGCAGAAGCGCGATGCGCGGAGGGAATGGGCCGAGCAGCGTCGTTCCAGGACGGATTTCGGCGCCAGGAAGTCGTCGAGCCAGCGCGGCACGAGTCGTTCCGACCGGGTCGCCGACCTTCGCGGCAGCAGTCGTGGTAATCAGTCGGCCCGGGTGCAATCCCGCGAGCGCGACAGCAGCCGTACACAGACGCGAAGCACGCAGCGCGCCGCCAGCGAGTCGCGTGAAAGCAATCGCAGCGTGACCGGCAGTGCGCCGGAACGCGCCAGGTCGTCGGAGCGTGCCAGCTCGCGGACGCGCTCCTCGGATTCGGGGCGCTCGTCCGCCGGTCGTGCCGGCCGCGTGAGCGAGTCGCTTCGCGGTAGCAGCTCGAGCTCGCGTGAGTCCGCCACGAGCCGGTCTCGGGGCGTCGAGCGTTCCTCGGAGCGTTCGTCCCAGCGTTCATCTGAGCGTTCGTCCGAGCGTTCGGGTAGTGCACGAAGCTCGCGGAAGGATAGCTCGCGATCTTCCACCTCGGTGCCGCGCGGTCTGACCGTGCGTTCGAGCGAGTCCTCGGGGCGTTCCTCCGCTCCGGCGCGCAGTAGCCGTTCATCTTCATCGTCGTCGCGCGGTGCCGCGTCTTCGCCCGGTCGGCAGTCGGCACCCAGCCGTAGCCGCTCGAGCAGCCGCGACTCGGCGCCTTCTCGCTCGGCTCCGTCGCGTTCAGCGCCGTCTCGTTCGGCGCCCCGGGCGGAATCATCCAGCCCGAGCCGCAGTTCGAAGTCGTCGAGCCCGCCGCGTTCGCGCACATCGACGCCGAGTCGGTCCGGTCGTTCGTCCGCGCCGGCGCGCAGCAGCCGCGGGTCGGACAGTTCGCGTTCGTCGCGCGGCTCGGCCCCGAGCCGTTCGCGCGGCGGTGATTCGCGCCGCGGCGGTGGTCGGGGAGACGAGCGGAAGTAGGGCTCGGGTTCCGGGGCGGATCAGCCGCGGTGTTTTGGTGCGGCGCGGATGGTATTGGGGGACGGCTTGGCCGTGAGAGGCGCCTGCGATAGGAGTGTCGGGTCGTAGGATGCGTGGAGCGGTAGCGCAACGCATCGGCTGCGGTTGGGCGTGGCTGATGCGTTGCGCTTTGCTCCACGCATCCTACGGTCGATGATTCCGCGGTTTACGGTTTACGGTTTACGGTTTACGGACCAGGGGCCAGGGGCCAGGGGGACGGCTTCGCCGTGTGGGGTGCGTGCGTTGGTCTGGGTGGGGGTCGTAGGATGTGTGGAGGCCGGAGGCCGTAACGCATCGGCTGCGGTTTGGGCTGGCTGATGCGTTGCGCTTCGCTCCAGGCATCCTACGTTTATTTGGTTCTTTGGTTCGGGTGGTGAGTGGTGGCTTTGCGGTATTTCAGGATTTCAGCCGGTGTCCTGTTCTTACGATCCAGGAGACGATTGCCAGGCATACGGCGATGAAGCCGGCCAGGGCGGCGAGGCTGACCCAGACGCTGACGTCGCCCGAGCCGAAGAAGAAGTAGCGAAAGCCCGAGACGATGTAGATGATGGGGTTGAACAGGCTCACCGTCTGCCAGATCGGCGGCAGCATGTCGATGGAGTAGAACACGCCGCCGAGGAAGGTCAGCGGTGTGACCACCAGCATCGGGATGAACTGCAGGGCTTCGAAGCCCTCGGCCCAGATGCCGATGATGAACCCCGCCAGGCTGAACGCGAACGCCACCATCAGCAGGTAGAGCAGCATCCACACCGGCTGGCCGATGTGCAAGTCGACGAACAGCTGCGCGGTGAGCAGGATGATGATCCCCAGCAGCACCGACTTGGTGGCCGCGGCACCGACGTAGGCCAGGACGAGCTCCGCGGTGGATACGGGTGCGGAGAGGATCTCGTAGATGGTGCCGGAAAAACGCGGCATGTAGATGCCGAAGGAAGCATTGTTCAGGCTCTGGGTGAACACCGTCAGCAGGATCAGGCCCGGCACGATGAAGGCGCCGTAGTCGACGGCGTCGATCTCGCCGATGCGCGAGCCGATGGCCGAGCCGAAGACGATGAAATACAGAACCGTGGTCAGGATAGGCGTGGCCAGGCTCTGCCACAGCGTGCGCTTGAAGCGCGCCATCTCGAACTTGTAGATGGCCCAGGTGCCGCGCAGGTTGAGCATCGGCGCGCTCATGCCCGGCCCTCCGTCGTCTCGTCGTCTTCGTGCACCAGGTCGACAAAGATCTCCTCGAGCGTGCTCTGGCGCGTGTTGATGTTGGTGAACTCGATGCCCCGGGCCTGCAGGCGCTTGAGCAGGGCCGGGACGCAGGCGTGCTCTTCTTCGGCGGCGAAGCTGTAGTCGAGACGGCGCCCGCGGTTGGCCAGGGTCAGCGTCCAGTCGGCGAGTGATTCGGGCAGTTCGCTCATGGGCTCTTGCAGGTGCAGGCTGAGGTGCTTGCGGCCGAGTTTCTTCATCAAGGAGGCGGTCTCGTCGACCAGGATGATCTCGCCGCGGCGGATCACGCCGACGCGGTCGGCCATGCGCTCGGCTTCCTCGATGTAGTGGGTGGTGAGCACGATGGTCACGCCGGTTCCGCGCAGCTTCTCGATCATGCGCCACATGTCGCGCCGCAGCTCCACGTCGACGCCGGCGGTGGGTTCGTCGAGAAACAGCAGTTTCGGTTCGTGCGCGAGGGCCTTGGCGATGAGTACGCGCCGCTTCATGCCGCCCGAAAGCGTCATGATGGCGTGGTTGCGCTTGTCCCACAAGGAGAGATCGCGCAGCACGCGCTCGATATGCGCCGGGTCGGGCGCGAGGCCGAACAGGCCGCGCGAGAAGCTGACCGTGTCGAACACGGTCTCGAACATGTCGGTGTAGAGCTCCTGCGGCACCAGGCCCGTGTGCCGGCGCGTGTAGCGGAAATCGCGGACGGTGTCGTGTCCATCGACGGACACCGTGCCCGAGGTGGGCGTGACGATGCCGCATATGACGTTGATCAGCGTGGTCTTGCCGGCGCCGTTGGGGCCGAGCAGGGCGAAGATCTCGCCGTGCTCGATGTCCAGGTTGACCGATTTGAGCGCGTGCAGGCCGCCCGCGTAGCGTTTGTCGAGATGCTCGATGCGCAGCAGGGCGGCCATGATTGCGCTCAGCCTTCGCAGTTGAAGTCGTCGGGCTGCGACAGGCGCGCGATGGCGATCTCGTCGCTGCCGTAGCCGGGCAGGTCATAGGCGACGGTGCCGCTGGTGCAGTCGCTGAAGCTCAGCGTCAGCGTGCCGTAGCTGGAGAAGTCGGACTCGGGCGGGTTCTGGAAGCCGATCCCTTCCTCGTCGGCCGGGTGACTGGAGAGGTCGACCGTGACCTCGGTGTCGCCGTAGTCGAAGGGGGTGCTGCCGACCAGCCAGAACTGGCGCTGCTCGTCGAAGTTGTACCAGTAGACGTTGGCAATCGGGCCCTGGCCGTCGTTGCCGTTGGCGATCTCGATGTTGAATCCGACGCCGTTGGTCGCCGGGTCGAACCAGGAGCCGCTGTGGTCGGGCATCAGCGGGAAACCCTCGTCGACGCGCACCGCGCGCTCGATGACCGGCGTGTCGCGCGGGAAGTCGCGCAGCGTGCCCAGCGGCGAGGTGATCGAGCTCGTCGGCTGCTCGCCCATGGCGTCGATGATGCCCATCCCGACCTCGACTTCTCCGAATACCGCGTAGCCGGCATCCGAGGCGTTGCCGGGGTCAAGGGCGTCGTTGTCCTCGACGTTGAAGAAAAACTGCGAGGAGGCCGAGTCCGGAGCGCTCTGGCGGGCCATGGAGATCGTGCCTCGCAGGTTTCCCAGGCCATTGTCGGCTTCGTTGACGATGTCGTCGTAGGTGGGTTCCCGGTAGATCAGGTCCCGGTCGAAGCCGCCGGATTGCACGATGAAGATCTCGTCCGAAACGGCCCGGTGAAAGACCAGCCCATCGTAGAACCCGTCATCGACGTAGCGCAGGAAGTTGTCCACCGTGACCGGCGCGTCGGCCGGGAACAGCTGGATGATGATGGGGCCGCGGTCGGTGTCGAGCCACACGCGCGGGTCCTGAGCCTGGGCCTGGATGGCGCAGGTAGCTAGAAGAAGCAGGGTCGCAATCTTTTTCATGATACTCGTCAGTCGTTCGGGAAAGCCCGAATTCTACGCGAGACGCTCGGCGAAGGGGCGGCAACGCACCAAAGTACAGGTGACGATGCGGGGTCGAGTTGGGTACCCTCTGGGGCTGGATTTCCAACGGATTGCAGTCAAGACCATGACCGAACCCCTCTGGCGGCCGTCGGCCGAGCGACGTTCCCGGGCCAACCTGTCCCGCTTCATCCAGCTCATCAACCAGCAGCTCGACCCGCACGTGCGCGACTGGGACACGATGTACCAGTGGTCCGTGGATCATCCGCAGGACTTCTGGAAGGCGATGTGGGAGTTCGGCGACGTGGTCGCCGAGACCCGCGGCCACGACACGGTCGAGAACTGGCCGGCGATGCCCGGCACGCGCTGGTTCCCGCAGGCGCGCCTGAATTTTGCCGAGAACCTGCTGAAATTCCGCGACGAGCGCACGGCCCTGGTCTTCGCCAACGAGGACGGGGTGCATCGGAAGATCAGTTACGCCGAGCTCTACGCCGAGGTGGCCCGCGTGGCCGCGGCGCTGCGGGCGATGGGCGTGAAAGAGGGCGACCGCGTGGCCGCCTACCTGCCCAACCTGCCCGAGACCGTCATCGCGATGCTGGCGGCGAGCTCGATCGGCGCGGTGTTTTCCTCCTGCTCGCCGGATTTCGGCGTGCAGGGGGTGATGGACCGCTTCGGGCAGATCGAGCCGAAGGTGCTGTTCGTCGCCGCCGCCTACCAGTACAACGGCAAGGTGCACGACTGCCTGGGCCGGGTGGCCGAGCTGGCCGGAAGGATGCCATCGATCGAGCGTATCGTCGTCACCGGCTACATGGACGACGGCCCGGATCTTTCCGGGCTCGAAAACGCGGTCATGTGGGGCGAATTTGCCGACAACGGCTCGCAAGATGTAGAGTTCGCGCAGTTGCCCTTCGATCATCCCCTGTACATTCTCTACTCCTCGGGTACCACCGGGGTGCCGAAGTGCATCGTCCACGGCGCCGGCGGTACGCTGCTGCAGCATCTCAAGGAGCTCAAGCTGCACACCGACCTGCGGCGCGACGACGCGTTGTTCTATTTCACGACCTGCGGCTGGATGATGTGGAACTGGCTGGTTTCGGGCCTGGCCGTGGGCTCGACCGTGGTGCTCTACGACGGCTCGCCGTTCCATCCGAGCGGCAAGGTGCTCTGGGACCTGGTCGACGAGGTCGGCATCTCGGTGCTGGGCACGAGCGCGAAGTGGATCGCCGCCTGCGACAAGGCCGGGATCAAGCCGCGCGAGTCGCACAAGCTCGAGCACCTGAAGGCCATTCTCTCGACCGGCTCGCCGCTGCTGCCCGAGTCCTTCGACTACGTCTACCGCGACGTCGCCGAGGACGTGCAGCTCAGTTCGATCTCCGGCGGGACGGATATCGTGTCCTGCTTCGCGCTGGGCAACCCGCTGTTGCCGGTCTACCGCGGTGAACTGCAGTGCCGCGGCCTGGGCATGAAGGTCGAAATCCGCGCCGACGACGGGCGGGTGGTCGAGGATGAAACGGGCGAGCTGACCTGTTCGATGCCGTTTCCCTGCATGCCGGTCAGGTTCTGGAACGACCCCGACGGCAAGCGCTACCACAAGGCCTACTTCGAGAAATTCGACGGCGTGTGGTCACACGGCGACTATGCGCGCCTCACGCCACGGGGCGGCGTGGTGATCTACGGCCGCTCGGACGCCACGCTCAATCCCGGCGGGGTGCGCATCGGCACGGCCGAAATTTACCGCCAGGTCGAGAAGCTCGACGAGATCCTCGAGTCGATCTGCGTCGGCCAGGACTGGGAGGGCGACGTGCGCGTGGTGCTGTTCGTGCGGCTGCGTGACGGCGTCGAGCTGGATGACGAACTGCGCGACCGCATCCGCAAGACCGTGCGCGCCAACGCCACCCCGCGCCACGTGCCGGCGAAGATCGTGGCCGTGAATGATATCCCCAGAACCGTCTCGGGCAAGATCGTCGAACTGGCCGTTCGCGACGTGATCCACGGCCGCGAGGTCAAGAACACCTCGGCGCTTGCGAACCCCGAGGCGCTGGAGGAGTATCGCGACCTGGACGATTTGCAGTCGTAGATCGACAGTTGCCTGGCTCAGGGCGGGCAAAATCTTTGGAACGCAAAGCAGCGAAGCAGCAAAGAGCGCAAAGGAAGTAAAAAGGATAAAAATCTAGGAACCACCGAATACACCGAATACACCGAAGAAAATACTCAAGCGGTATTGAGATCGATTTCTTCGGACACTTCAATTGAACCGATGCTCAGTCGATTCTTGATGGGTTTTCGGTGAATTCGGTGTCTTCGGTGGTTTCCCATGATTCTTCCTTCTTTGCGTTCTTTGCGTTCTTTGCTGCTTCGCTGCTTTGCGTTTACAAGGTTTTGACTTTGCTCAGCCGGCCATTGCCCGCAGGAATTCAGTGAATACCGCCTTGAGCTGGGGTAGGGCGGATTCGAGGCGGTGGTCGGTGTCCAGGAGGTGCAGGGCGGCCTTGTTGGCCTGGGCGAAGCGCAGGCTGTGTTGCCAGGGGATGATGTCGTCGTGCCAGCCGTGGACGACGGCTAGCTTGGCCGTTCGCGGCGTGTAGCTTTCGGGCACCACGCCGTCGGGGACGCGGTCTTCGAGGAACAGCGCCGGGGCCATCAGGAACAGGCCGGCGACGGGCACGGTTTCGGCCGCGTGCATGGAGACCCAGCCGCCCAGGGAGGAACCGACGAGAATCGGGGGTGCGGATTGTTCGCCGATCGCCGCGATCAGCCGTTCGGCGCGGGCAAGCGGCTCGTCCTGCAGGTCGCGGTAGTCGATGGCCAGGGTCTCGAGGCTGGCTTGCTTCGCCAGCGGCGCCAGCTCGCGAATCTTCAGGCTCTCAGGGCTGGAGAGGTGGCCGTGGCTGAAGATGACGGTTTTCGATTGTCGGTTCATCAAGGAATTGTTGCATCGTTCATGTTTGGTGCCAAGGTTTGGGCGGACAAAATCTCTCAAACGCAAAGACGCAAAGCAGCAAAGAACGCAAAGAAAGAAAAAGAGAATCGAGAAAACAATGGAACCACGGAATACACGGAAATTGAAAAACTAGAGGTGGCCTTCTTCCGTGCCTTCCGTGGCCCCAGGTTCTATCTTTTCAGGCTTTCTTTGCGTTCTTTGCGTCTTAGCGTCTTTGCGTTTTAGGGACTTTCTTTCCAGAGCCCGGGAACAATGCAATTGGCTTAGAATTGCTCCATGATCGAGGGAATCCTGATTGCCGTGCTCGTCGTCCTGCTGGTGTGGGTCGTGGTGATTTTCAATCGGCTGGTGCGGGCTCGGAACCTGGTGAAGAACGGGTTTGCCGATATCGACGTGCAGTTGCAGCGTCGGCACGACCTGGTGCCGCAGCTGGTGGCGGCGGTGAAGGCTTACAGTGGGCACGAGCAGCGGGTTCTGGAGGAGGTCACGGCGCTGCGTTCGCGTGCGAAGGAAGCGGAGGAGAAGCAGCAGGCGCAGGCCATGGCGGGGGCGGAAACGGCGCTCGCGGCCGGGCTGGGTCGGCTGCTGTTGCTGGCCGAGGATTATCCGGAGCTCAAGGCGACGGAGAATTTCCAGCAGTTGACCGGCGAGCTGGTGGCAACCGAGGATCTGCTCTCGCACGCACGGCGTTTCTACAATGGGGCGGTGCGCGAGCTCAATACGCGAATCCAGCAGTTTCCCGACGTCCTGGTGGCCCGGCTCCTGGGCTTCGAGGAGGAGGCCTTTTTCAGCGCCGGCATCGAGGCACGGTCGGCGCCGCAGGTGGCCGGGCTGCTGCAATCGGAAACGACAGACTGAGGATCTTGTTCATGAGGGAGTTTCTGCTCGCGCTCCTGCTGCTGCCCATGGCGGTGGCGGCCGAGGAGCGCATCGTCGAGTTCGCCAGCGAGATCGAGGTACAGGCCTCGGGCGAGCTGGAGGTGACCGAACGCATCACCGTGGTTGCCGAAGGCCGCGATATCCGGCGCGGCATCTACCGCGACTTTCCGACCCGCTACGAGGATCGCAGCGGCCGGCGCACGACGGTGCCATTCGAGCTGGTCAGCCTGCGCCGCAACGGGGAGCTGGAAGACCGGCGCGTCGAGTCGATCAGCAACGGTGTGCGCATCTACATGGGTAGCGAAGGCCGCATGCTCGAACCGGGTGAGCATACCTATACCCTGGTTTACCGGACCGGCTGGCAGGTCGGTTTCTTCGATGGCTACGACGAGCTGTACTGGAACGTCACCGGCAACGCCTGGGGATTTCCGATCGAGCGCGCCAGCGCGGTGGTGACGCTGCCTGCCGGTGCCTCGCGCGAGGATCTGAGGCTGGATGCCTATACCGGTCGGCAGGGTGAGTCCGGCGGCGACGCGACGGGCGAGGTGATCAGCGGCCGGCGCGCGCGCTTCGAGACGACGCGGCGCCTGGCGCCCAACGAAGGCCTGACCGTGGTCGTGGGCTTTCCCAAGGGACTGGTGAGCGAGCCCACCGCGGCCGAAGAGTTTCAGAAGGACCTGGAGGACAACCGCGTGACGGTGATCGGGGGCGTCGGCACGATCGCGATCGTGCTCTGGTACCTGTTCGCCTGGGTGCGCGTGGGGCGTGATCCGGACGGCGGTGCCGTCTACCCGCGCTATGACCCGCCCGAGGGTTACTCGCCGGGCATGCTGCGGTATGTCTGGAAAATGGGCTACGACAAGACCTGCCTGGCCGCCGCGCTGGTCAGCCTGGCGGTCAAGGGCGCGATCCGGCTCGACAAGGACGACGACGACTACGTGGCCGAGCGGCTCGACGGCGAGACCGAGTCGGCGACCGAGGGCAAGCTTCTTTCGAAGTTGCTCGAGGCGCCGGGCGATCGCATCGTTTTCAAGCAGAGCAACCACGCCGAGATCCGGGCGGCCCTGAAGGCGCACGAGAAGGCCCTGTCGGGACGGATGGAGGGGCGCTACTTCAAGCTCAATCGCTGGTGGGTGATTCCCGGCATCGTGATTTCGGTGGTCACCCTGGTCGCCATGGTGCTCAGCCTGCCGGGCGACGAGAAGTTCCTGGCCGGCTTCCTGGCCGTTCACCAGACGATCTGGAACATCGGCACGGCGGTGCTGGTGATGCGCGTGTACCGCACCTGGCGCGATCTCAAGGGCGTGACCGGGCTGATCGGCGCGATCCTGATGACCGCCTTCAGCCTGCCGTTCGTCATCGCCAGCGTGGTGGTGCTGGGCATCTTCGGCAACATGATCGGTTGGCTTCCGGGCCTGATCGTGGTCGTCATCGGCATCGTCAACGGCCTGTTCTGGAGCTGGATGCGCGCGCCGACCATGCGCGGTAGAGCGCTGCTCGACCATGTCGAGGGGCTGCGCCTGTACCTGACGGTGGCCGAGCGCGACGATATCGAGGCGCGCCATGAACAGGCGCCGCCGCGGACCTTCGAGGAGTTCGAGCGTCTGCTGCCCTATGCCGTGGCCCTCGATGCGGCCGATACCTGGGCCGAGCGCTTTGCCGCCGAGATCGAGGCCGCGGCGCAGGCTGGTACCGCGCAGTCGCGCACTTGGTACCCGGCCACGATGAGCGGCGGTCGCCTGACGGCCGCGGGACTGGGCACGGCCCTGGGCTCGGGCCTGGCCAGCGCCACGGCGTCGGCCTCTACCGCACCCGGGTCGAGCTCCGGCGGCGGGGGTGGTGGCGTCTCCGGCGGCGGTGGCGGCGGTGGTGGCGGTGGGGGTTGGTAGTCCGCCGGTGGGGGTTCGGATGGGTTGTCGTTTGAAACCTTTGAAACGCAAAGACGCGAAGACGCAAAGAAACCCCAAGGAAAAATTAACTGTCGCAGATCACGCCTTGCATGGGACTCAAGCTGTTCTTCGTTATTCTCTTTTCCATTCTTCTTTTCTTCGCGTCTTTGCGTCTTTGCGTTTTAAAGATTTTTCCCGCAAAGTATCGCCAAATATCTCACCTGCAACGGTTAAGCCATGACTTCCAACCCGACCCGCAACCTGGCCGTGTTCTGCGATTTCGAGAACATCGCCCTGGGCGTGCGCGATATGCGCTACGAGGCCTTCGATATCCAGAAGGTGCTCGAGCGACTGCTCCTGAAAGGCAATATCGTGGTCAAGAAGGCCTACTGCGACTGGGGGCGCTACAAGGAGTTCAAGCCGCCGATGCACGAGGCGGCGTTCGAGCTGATCGACATTCCGCACGTGCGCATGTCGGGCAAGAACTCGGCGGATATCCGCATGGTCGTCGATGCGCTGGACCTTTGTTACACCAAGGGTCACGTCGATACCTTCGTGCTGCTCAGCGGCGATTCGGACTTCTCGCCGCTGGTCTCCAAGCTGCGCGAGAACAACAAGACCGTGATCGGCGTGGGCGTGAAGAGTTCGACCTCCGACCTGTTGATGGCCAACTGCGATGAGTTCATCTTCTACGACGACCTGATTCGCAAGAAGCCGCAGAAGCCGGCCAGGAAGAAGACCTCGAAGAAGAAGAAAACGGCGGCCAAGCCGGTCGACGACAAGAAGCAAGAGGCCTTCGACCTGGTGCTGGAAACGGCCGAGGCCCTGTTCGCCGACCGCGACGCCGAGGAGAAGGTCTGGGGGTCGATGGTCAAGCAGGCGCTCAAGCGCCGCAAGCCCGGCTTCAGCGAGTCCTACCACGGCTTCAAGAGTTTCAATAACCTGCTCGAGGAAGCCCGCGGCGCCGGGATGCTGGAGCTCAAGCCCGACGAGAAGTCGGGCGGGTACATCATCCAGTCCATCAAGGCCGAGGACTGATTGATGCCTGGTGCGATATTCCAAATTCAAAACCTTTAAAACGCAAAGACGCAAAGACGCAAAGACGCAAAGGAACCAAATGAACCAAATGAACAATTCTGGTTCTTTTTGATTTCTTCGCGTCTTCGCGTCTTTGCGTTTACCAGGTTTTTTTGGAGCGCCCTCAGTCCGAACCGGCCGAGCTGCCGTCGTTGACGTGGTGGACCGTGCGTTGGGGGAACGGGATGGAGCAGCCGGCGGCTTCGAGTTCGGTCTTGATCTTCTCGAGCAGTTCGCTGCGCACGACCCAGTAATCCTCGGACTTCACCCACGGACGAACGGCGAAGTTGACGCTGGAGTCCGCCAAGTCCATGACCAGGATGGCCGGCTCGGGATCGTCCAGTACCTTTTCGTGGCCGGTGATGACCTTCCAGATGGTGTCGCGGGCGACTTTGAGATTGTCGCCGTAGTCGACGCCGATCAGCAGGTCGCAGCGGCGCGTGTCGAAGGCCGAGTAGTTGGTGATCGGGTTTGAGGTGATCTGGCTGTTGGGCACGATCACGCTGCGGTTATCCGGCGTGACCAGGTAGGAGTTGAACAGGGCCACGCGTTCGACCGTGCCGGACACGCCGCCGGCCTCGACGAAGTGTCCCTTGGTGAAGGGCCTGAGTCCCACCAGCATCACGCCGGAGGCAAAATTCGACAGGCTGTTCTGCAGCGCTAGGCCGACGGCCAGTGCGGCACCACCAAGTACGGCGATCAGCGGCGTGACGGAAACGCCCAGGTAACTGATGGACGCCAGAAGCACGCACAGCAGCAAGACGATGTAGAGGATGGTGCCCAGGAAGGCGACCAGCATGGCGTCAAGCTGGCGCTTGCTCATGGTCTTGCGCGCGAGCCCGACGGCGCCTTTGACGACCCAGCGGCCGATGATGAAGATCAGCAGCGCGCCGATCACTTTCCAGGCGATGGCCAGGATCTGCGCTGTTTCGATGTTGGCGTACCACTGTTGCAGGCTTTCCATGCGGGTCTCCCTCAGGTTGTTCGGGTTATTCTCGGATCATGATCTTGCGCGCCGGATGGTACGTCAAGTGTGTTGCCGAGGCGTCAATGCTTCGTTAGGTTTCAGGTTTCAGGTTTCAGGAAATACAAGGGGTTCGGTGTTCGGTGTTCCGGCGGCGCGTCGGGTGATTGCGGGGCGGCTTCGCCGCGATGGCTTGGTGAAATCCGCGTAGGTCGGGGATGCGACTCCGACCTACGCGGGGTTCGATCGAGGATGTTGCCGGCCCCTTATTTCGGTTCCAGGCGGACGGCGCCGTCGAGGCGCAGGGTGGTGCCGTTCAAGTAGGCGTTTTCCACGATGTGGCCGGCCAGGCGGGCGAACTCTTCGGGCTTGCCCAGTCGCTTGGGGAAGGGGATGGATTCGGCCAGGGCCTGCTGCACCGTCTCAGGCATGACGTCGACCATGGGGGTGTGGAACACGCCCGGGGCGATGGTCATCACGCGCACGCCGAAGCGGGTGAATTCGCGCGCCATCGGCAGGGTCATGCCGACCACGCCGCCCTTGGAGGCCGAATAGGCCGCCTGGCCGATCTGGCCCTCGTAGGCGGCCACGGAAGCGGTGTTGATGATCACGCCGCGCTCGCCGTCGTCGTTGGGCTCGTTGTGCTGCATCAGGTTGGCCGCGGCCTTGCCGATGTTGAAGCTGCCGACGAGGTTGACCATGACCGTCTGCGAAAAGGTTTCGAGCGGCATCGGCGCCTCGCGGCCGAGCACGCGCCCGGCGCCGAGAATGCCGGCGCAGCTGACGGCGACGTTGAGTCCGCCGAGCCAGTCCTTCGCCTCGCCGAGGATCTGTTCGACCTGCGATTCGCTGGTGACGTCGGTCTTGAAGAACTTCGCGTTGCCGTCGCCGAGCTTGCCGACGGCGTCGGCGGCCTTGTCCTCGTTGACGTCGAGCAGGGCGACCTTGCCGCCGAGCGAAACGAAGTGCTCGGCCACGGCAAGGCCCAGTCCCGAAACGCCGCCGGTAATGACGGCCTTGATGTTCTTGGTATCCATGCTTGGCTCCTGTTCTATTACTAATTGAAGAGTGCGAAAAACCGTGTAACCACCGAATACACTGAAGACACCGAAAATGCTAGAGAGCCATTCGCTTGAGTTGCAATTTTCGATTGCCGAAATTGATTATCAAGCCAACCTTAATGCCCGTTGTTTTCAGGTAATTCAAAAGTTGTGCTTGATGCTCGGGAACCAGGTTCCCCGTGGCCTTGATTTCGATTAATACACGACCAGCGATGATCAAGTCGGCTGTGTAGTGTCCTACTGTTGTGCCGTCCTCGTCCTTCACCCTGAGCGGGGCTTGACGATGAACTGAAATTCCCTGCTTTTGCAGACGATTCTCGAGCGCGCCTTCGTAGACCTTTTCCAGAAATCCGTTCCCGAAGTATCGATGGATTTCAAATGCCGTCTGCCTGATACGCTCCGTCAATTCGGCGTACAGCAGGTCTGGCTGAGGGGCGCTCGAGTCACTCATTCGGTGTCTTCGGTGTTTTCGGTGGTTTCCTTGTTTTCTTGATGTATCTCTAACTTCGTTTGAGGATGGCCTGGCCGGTGCGGGAGCGGGGGCGGTTTAGTTCGCCGGCGATCCAGTCGCCTACGCGGGCGAGTTGCATCAGGTCGACGCCGGTTTCCAGGCCCAGGCCGTTGAGCATGTAGACGACGTCTTCGGTGGCGACGTTGCCGGTCGCACCGCGGGCGTAGGGGCAGCCGCCGAGGCCGGCGACGGAGGAGTCGACCACGCGCACGCCGGCGTCCAGGCAGGCGTGGATGTTGGCCAGGGCCTGGCCGTAGGTGTCGTGGAAGTGCACGGCCAGTTGTTCCATGGGCACGGACTTCGCGACCGTCTCGAGCATGTCGCGCGCCTTCACCGGCGTGCCCACGCCGATGGTGTCGCCCAGCGAAATCTCGGCGCAGCCGGCTTCGAACAGGGCCTCGGCGACGCGCACGACGTCGGCGACCGGCACCTCGCCCTGGTAGGGGCAGCCGAGCACGGTCGAGACATAGCCGCGTACCCGGACACCGTCCTCGCGGGCGCGGGCCAGCACGGGCGCGAAGCGTTCCAGTGACTCGGCGATCGAGCAGTTGATGTTCTTGCGGTTGAAGGCTTCGGAGGCGGCCGTGAACACGGCGATCTCCTCGGCCCCCACCTTGCGGGCGCGCTCGTAGCCCTTGACGTTGGGAACCAGTACCGGGTAGCGAACGCCCTGCGTCCGCTCGAAGCGGCTGAAGACTTCCTCGGCATCGGCCAGCTGGGGAATGGCCGGGGCGGCGACGAAACTGGTCGCCTCGACGACGGGCAAGCCCGTGTCGCCGAGGCGCTCGATCAGTTCGATCTTGACCTGGGTCGGGATGGTGTAGGGCTCGTTCTGCAGCCCGTCACGCGGTCCGACCTCGACGATGGTGACCCGATCCGTCATCGCTTCAGAGGAGCTCGACGGCGATCGCGGTGGCCTCACCCCCGCCGATGCACAGGCTGGCGACACCGCGCTTGCCGCCGCGGGCCTTCAGGGCGTGGATCAGGGTGACGAGGATGCGTGCACCGCTGGCGCCGATGGGATGGCCCAGCGCGCAGGCGCCGCCGTTGACGTTGACCTTCTCGTGCGGCAGGTCGAGTTCCTTCATCGCCGCCATGGTGACCGCGGCGAAGGCCTCGTTGACCTCGAACAGGTCGACGTCGCCGGCCTGCCAGTCCGCCTTGTCGAGCACCTTCTTGATGGCGCCCACAGGTGCGGTGGTGAACCACTCCGGCTCCTGCGAATGGGTGGCGTGGGCGACGATGCGCGCCAGCGGGCTGAGCCCGCGTGACTGCGCTTCGGAGGCGCGCATCAGCACCGTGGCCGCCGCGCCGTCGGAAATCTTCGAGGAACTGGCCGCGGTGATGGTGCCGTCCTTGGCGAAGGCCGGGCGCAGCTTGGGCATCTTGTCGATCGGGCAGTTGGCCGGCTCTTCGTCCGTGTCGACTTCGGACTCGCCCTTGCGCGTCTTGACCGTGACCGGTGCGATCTCGGCGCCGAAGGCATCAGATTCGATCGCCGCCAGGGCCCGCTCGACCGAGGCCTTCGAAAAGGCATCCTGCTCGTCGCGCGTGAAGCCGTACTTGGCCACGCACTGCTCGCCGAACTGGCCCATCATCTGCCCGTCATAGGGGTTCTGCAGGCCGTCGAAGAACATGTGGTCGAGGAACTTGGCGTGGCCCATGCGCAGGCCGCGTTCGGCCATGAAGGGGGCGTTGGTCATCGATTCCATGCCGCCGGCGACGACGATGTCGGCCGAGCCGGCCAGCAGGGCGTCGTGTCCCTGGAAGACGGCCTTCATGCCCGAGCCGCAGACCTTGTTGATGGTGGTGCAGCCGGTGCTGACCGGTACGCCGGCACCCAGTGAGGCCTGGCGGGCCGGGGCCTGGCCGACACCGGCCGGCAGCACGCAGCCCATGATGACCTCGGAAACGTCGGCGCCGTCGACGCCGGCATCGCCCAGCGCGGCCTTGATCGCGGCCGCGCCCAGCTGGGGCGACTTGAGCGGGGCGAACTGGCCCTGGAAGGAGCCGATGGCGGTGCGGCGGGCGGAAACGATGACAATGGAATCGGTCATGGGAAAATCCGTGGGTGGTGGAAACTCAGCCGAATATTATCGCACGTTGAGTTCAGCGCTCAGGGTTCAGGTTGTCGTAGGCGGTAGTCCGGAAACGGGACTAGGGACTAGGGACTAGGGTCCACCGACCGTCAGCCCGGCTGCAGGGGATAGAGGGCGTAGATGGCGAGGCTGGTGACGACCATCAGGATGAGGTTCAGCGGCGTGCCGACCCGCACGAAATCAGTGAAGCGATAGAGCCCGGTGCCGAAGATCATGGTGTTGGTCTGGTAGCCGACCGGGGAGAGAAAGCTCGAAGAGGCGCCGAACATCACGACCAGGGCGAGCGGGAGGACGGCCATGTCGAGCGATTGCGCGATCGACAGCGCGACCGGCACCAGGATGACCACCGCGGCGTTGTTCGAGACGATCGCGGTCAGCAGCGCGGTCACCAGGTACAGGGCCATGAGCAGGAACAGGGGGTGCCAGTCGCCGGCGTGATGGGCCAGCAGGCCGCCGAGCCAGGCCGCGCCGCCGGACTTGCTCATGGCGATGCCCAGGGGGATGACCCCGGCAAGCAGGAAGATGACGTTCCAGCTGACACCCGAGTACAAGTCCTCGCGCCGGAGGATGCCGGTGAAGAACATCGCCATCACGCCCATCAGCGCGGTAATGACGATCGGTAGCGGTGTGATGGTTGCGGCGGTGACCACGCCGCCGAGAATCGCGCCGGCCGTCCACATGCGGCGCTTGTCGAAACGGTCCTCGGTGACGTCGAGTACGATGACATCCGGGTGGCGCCGCAGTCGAACCAGGGCAGTGGCTGAGATCGCGATCAGGACGATTTCGCCGACGCGAAGGCGCTCGTCGGCGAGGCGGCGCGAGCGCACCGAATCGGTCTCCAGGCCCACAAGGCGCGCGCTGTAGCGTTTCCAGAAACCGACGCTGTCGCCGGTGACGTTCTTGAAGACCCGGTCGTTGCGCAGCAGCACGCGCGCGAGCTTGCCGTCGCGGCGCAGGCGCCGGCGCTCGCCGAACTCCGAAATGACTTCGACTTCCTCGCTCTTGACCAGGTCCATCACCTGGCGCCGCGTGCCGCGCAGGTGGAGGATGTCGTCGACTTTCAGGCGCGTGGTTTCGGCACGCTTGACGTGGGATTCGCTACCGCGCACCAGGCGCAGGACGGAGACATGATGGCGGCTGACGAAATCGGCTTCGCTGCAGCTCTTGCCGACCAGGTCGCTGCCGGAGGGAATGCTGACCTCGAACACGAAGGTCTCTTCGGATTCGTCGTGCACGTTGGCCCGGTCGGTTTTCGGCAACAGCCAGCGACCCAGGGTGAGGAAGTAGATCAGGCCGGCAGCGAGTACGGCCAGGCCCACGGGCAGAAACTCGAACATGCCGATCTGGCGGCCGAACGCGTCGTCGCGGGCAAGGATGTTGGAGGCGAGCAGATTGGTGGACGTGCCGATCACCGTCAGCGTTCCGCCCATCATGCCGAAGAAGCTCAGCGGCATGAGCAGGCGCGAGGCCTTCGCGCCCGCTCGCCGGGCCATGTCCAGCACGAGGGGGATGGCCACGGCGACGGCGGCGGTGTTGTTGATCAGGCCCGATATCGGTCCGACCAGCAGGGTGATGAGAATCATCTGGCGTGTTTCCGAACCGCCGAACAGCGGCCCCAGCGCCTTGCCCACGGCGTGTACCAGGCCCGAGCGCTGGATGCCGGCCGACAGGATGAACATCGCCAGCACCGTGATCGTCGCCGAGGAGGAAAACCCCGAAAGCCCCTCTTCGATCGTGGGAAACGCCGATTCCAGGTCCACGCCTCGATCGAGCAGCCACTGCGAGTGGAACAGCTGCGGAATCGCCAGGACCGTGATCAGGATCAGGAAGGCGGTGATGTCGAGCGGGAACTTCTCGGTCGCGAACAGGTAGAGCGCGATACCGATGATGACGAAGACCAGGGCAATCTCGACGGTCATCTCAGGTTCCGGATGGAGCAGTGAAAATCAAAACCTTTTCTAACGCAAAGACGCAAAGCAGCAAAGAACGCAAAGAAAACCTTGTGAAATTAAACCTCGAGCCATGGGCAACACGGAATACACAAAAGAGATACATCTTATTGATCTTCAATTTCCGTGATCTCCGTGTCTTCCGTGGGTTCGATGTTTTCTCTGTTTCCGCCTTTCTTTGCGTCCTTTGCTGCTTCGCGTCTTTGCGTTTTAAAGGTTTTCGGGCTTGACCGCTTTGATCAGGTGCGCCCGGCGGCGAGTTCGCGGCCGATGAGCATGCGGCGGATTTCGTTGGTGCCGGCGCCGATGTCGTAGAGCTTGGCGTCGCGGAGCAGGCGGCCGGTGGGGTATTCGTTGATGTAGCCGTTGCCGCCGAGGGCCTGGATGGCTTCGAGGGCGACGTTGACGGCGCTGGTCGAGCAGTGCAGCAGGCAGGCGGCCGCGTCGATGCGCGAGCGTTCGCCGGCGTCGTAGTCGGCCGCGACCTGGTAGGCGAAGCCCCGGGAAGACTGCAGGGCGGCGTACATGTCGCCGACCTTGGCCTGCATCAGGCCGAAGTCCGACAGGGTGCGGCCGAACTGCTTGCGCTCGCGGATGTAGGGCAGCACGTTGTCCATGGCTGCCTGCATGATGCCGATGGGGCCGCCGGAGAGCACCAGGCGTTCGGAGTTGAGGCCCGACATGAGGATCTTGACGCCCTCGTTGACTTCGCCGAGCACGTTTTCTTGCGGGATCTCGCAATTGTCGAAGACCAGCTCGCAGGTGTTGGAGCCGCGCATGCCGAGCTTGTCGAGCTTCTGCGCCTTGCTGAAGCCGGCAAAGTCCTTCTCGACGATGAATGCGGTCATGCACTTGCTGCCGGCATCCTGGCCGGCGGTGCGCATGTAGACCAGGGCCACGTCGCATTCGGGACCGTTGGTGATCCACATCTTCGATCCGTTGGCGACCCACACGTCACCCTTCTTCTCGGCGCGGCAACTCATCGAGCCGACCACGTCGGAGCCCGCTCCCGGTTCGGACATGGCCAGCGCACCGACCCATTCGCCGGAGACCAGCTTCGGCACGTACTTCTCGCGCTGGGCCTCGTTGCCGTTGCGGCACAGGTTGTCGACGCACAGGTTCGAATGGGCGCCGTAGGACAGGCCGACCGAGGCCGAGGCGCGCGAGATTTCCTCCATCGCCACGAGATGCGCCAGGTAGCCCATGTCCGAGCCGCCGTGCTCTTCCGGAATGGTGATACCCAGCAGCCCCATCTCGCCCAGCGCCTGCCAGAGTTCCTGCGGAAACTCGTTGGCGGCGTCGATCTCCTCGGCGCGCGGGGCAATCGATTCCTCGGCGAATCGACGCACGCTCTCGCGCAGCATCTCGATGTCTTCGGATAGTTTCATGGCAGTTCTCGGACCGGGTGGCGTCGGGGGTTGAGAAGGTCTGAGGTTTCAGGTTTCAGGTTTCAGGGGGAGCCGTTGTTTAACCTGAACCCTGAAACCTGAACCCTGAAACCTTTTTTGGTCAGTGATTCCCGCGCTCGCGGCCCGGGAAGCGGTGCGAGCGGCCCATGAACGGCAGCTTCAGCTTGCCGACCATGGCGATGCGCTCGGCGGCCATGCGGTCGGCGGCTTTCCAGGTCGGGATGCCGTCGCGCTCGGCGATCTGGAAGATCTTCGAGACGTTGTAGTAGATGGCGCGGGTCATGCGCTTGGCGCGCTCGCGATTGTAGCCTTCGAACTCGATCGAGACATTCATGAGCCCGCCGGCGTTGACCGCGTAGTCCGGCGCGTAGATGATGCCGCGGCGCTCGAGTTCGTCGCCGCATTCTTCCGTGGCGAGCTGATTGTTGGCGGCGCCGCACACGACCTTGAACTTGAAGCGCGGGATGGTCTGTTCGTTGACCGTCGCGCCCAGCGCGGTGGGTGCGTAGACGTCGGCGTCCACGTCGTAAATGTCGTCGGTGCCCACGGCCTCGCAGCCCATGTCGACGGCGGCCTGGACGGCTTCCTCGTTGATGTCGGTCACGAAGACCTTGGCGTTTTCCTTGCGCAGAAGCTTGACCAGCTCCATGCCGACGTGGCCCACGCCCTGGACGGCGTAGCTGTACTTGCCGATCTCCTCGTCGCCGAACTGGCGCTGGAGGCTGGCGCGAATGCCCTGAAGGGTGCCGAAGGCGGTAAACGGCGACGGGTCGCCGGAGCCGCCGTGAACCTGGTGGACGCCGACGACGTTGTCGGTTTCCTGGAAGACGTATTCCATGTCGTTGACGTCGATGCCGACGTCCTCGGCCGTGATGTAGCGGCCGTTGAGGGAATCGATGAAGCGGCCGACCGCGCGAAACAGCGCTTCGGACTTGTCCTTGCGCGGGTCGCCGATGATGACCGACTTGCCGCCGCCGAGGTTGAGGCCGGCGACCGCCGCCTTGTAGGTCATCCCGCGCGACAGGCGCAGCACGTCGTCGAGGGCATCCTGCTCCGTGGCGTAGGGCCACATGCGCATGCCACCCAGGGCCGGTCCGAGCGTGGTGTTGTGGATCGCGATGATGGCCTTCAGGCCGGCATCCTTGTGGTGACAGAAGATGACCTGCTCGTGCTCGGTCGTGTGGATGGTTTCAAACAGATTCATTGACAGTCCTCCAGGGCCTGCGCCGGTGCGGTCGCAAGCGTTGGCGCCGATCCCCCGTCGAATCGGCCGGGTGTGACTCGTTGGCTGACACGCCCGGAAGATGATAGAAATCCGGGCTGCGAGTGCTCCCGCCGAGCGAATGTCGACAGCCGGCGGGGCAGCCGCCTATTTTAGCCTGAACCGGAGGGGCGTGCCAGCAGTCGGTCTGCTCGATGGGCAAGCCCGCCGATCTTGCCGGAGGATGGGGGAAGCGGAGGGTGTGCGTGCCCGGTCTCAGTCCGAATCAAGCTCGACTTCGACCGAGAAGGCGCCGCGCAGGTCACCGACGGAATAACCACGGGCCTGGTCCCGCGGGTAGGCGGCGTCGATCGCCTCGGCGACGTCCGGTTGCAGGTCCTGGCCGTGGCAGGTGGTGCAAAGGCCTTGCGTGGGGATGGCCTTCATCCAGTGCAGGAAACGGCGCTCGCCCTTGCGGCGCAGTGCAAAGGCATCGATCTGCCCCGGCGCTTCGCCGTCGGCGAGGCGTTGTTCGAACTCCTGCAGCATGCGGGTCTCCCAGCTGTCGGGGCGGTTATCGGGGTTGCGTACCTTCAGGGACGTGCGGCCGACCCGGCGGCTGTCGCTGGATACGTTGTCGGCGATTTCCGGCGCACGAACCCGGCACACCTCGATCCCCGCCACCGGCCCGCCTTCGGCCATCGCCGCCTGCAGGGCCTGCTGCAACTGGCTGCCCAGCGCGCCGGCGCCGGCGCGGGCGTCCTCGACCCAGGACGGCGCGGGCTCCTCGGCCGAGACGGCAGAGGCAGCCAGCGCAATGAGGGTGGCTGACAGCAGGCCACGCATCAGTTGAAGGCCCGTCCGGGTTGCTTGCCCATCGACTTCAAGATGCGGGCCAGGGGGCAGAAGCCGGTGAAGGCGGCCTGCAGCATGTTGAGGCCGACGAATGCGGTCAGCAAAAGCCAGTAGACGCTGTGCAGTTGCGACAGCACGACGCTGAGGAGAATCATGAAGCCTGCGAAGGCGAAAACGAGTCGGTCGATGTTCATGGCGTGGGTCCTTCCCGGTGAGCACAGCCATAATATAAGAAATATCTAATTTAATTGTCAAGGCCCGTTTTCTGCCTCATGCCGAGTGCAGAATCGACGGTGCAGCGGCGTGATGAGTTCCAGCACCACTGGATCGGCGATCCGGTAGTAGATCGTCTGTGACTCGCGGCGCGTGGCGACCAGCCCTTCCTCGCGCAGTCGGGCGAGGTGTTGCGACAGGGCGGATTGGCTCATGGGGATGCGCGCGTTGAGCGCGCCAACGGCGTGTTCGCCTTCGACCAGCGAGCACAGCACCATCAGGCGAGTGGGATTGGCCAGCGCGCGCAGAAGCGCCGCGGCGCTGCGTGCCTGGTCGTGATCGAGATCGGACAAGTCGGTTGGCATCCGAAACCCGCGGTATTAATTAAGGAAAGTCTAATATAGGGCCGTGCAGGGAGTGGGTCAAGCCGGAGCCGGCAGGTTTACAACGAGGCGATGGCCCGGATGATCAGGAAGAACATCACCGACAAGAGGGCGCCGGCCGGGATGGTGATGATCCAGGACATGAAAATCGACCCGACGGTCTGCAGGTTGATGGCGGCGATGCCGCGCGCCAGACCCACGCCGAGGATCGCGCCGACGACGGTGTGGGTGGTGGAAATCGGCAGGCCCGTGCCGGAGGCCATCACGATGGTCGCCGCCGCCGCCAGACCTGCGGCGAAGCCCCGGCTGGGCGTGAGCACGGTGATGTTGCTGCCGACGGTGGCAATCACCCGGTGGCCGTAGGTCGCCAGGCCGATGACGATGCCGGTTCCGCCGAGCACCAGGATCCAGATCGGCACGATGGCCTGCTGGTCCACGCTGCCGCTGCCGGCGACGCTGACCACCGCGGCAACCGGCCCGATGGCGTTGGCGACATCGTTCGAGCCGTGGGCGAAGGCCATGGAGCAGGCGGTGACCACCATCAGGACACCGAAGATGCGCTCGACGGTGTAGTAGTGGAACTCGGTGTCCTGCAGGTCGGTGTCGGGGATGCGCTGGATGAAAATCGTGCCGATGCCGGCAACAATGACGCCGATGGCCACGGCCAGGCCGTAGGCGTGGACGGTATCGAGCTCGATGCCGATGTGCTTGAGGCCCTTGAAGACGGTCACCAGGGTCATGAAGAAGCCGGCCAGGAAGATGTAGCCGGGCACGTAGCGGCGCGCCGCCTGCAGGGGGTCGGAGCGGTCGAGTACCAGGCGCTGGACGCTGGTGAAAAGCAGCCAGGCGATGAAGCCTGCGAGCATCGGGCTGACGACCCAGCTCATGACGATGCGCCCGACCTGGTCCCAGTGCACCGCGGCCGTGCCGATGCCGATGGCGGCAAAGCCGACGACCGCGCCGATGATGGTGTGCGTGGTCGAGACCGGCCAGCCGCGCGCGGAGGCGACCAGCAGCCAGGTCCCCGCGGCCAGCAGCGCGGCCAGCATGCCGTAGACCAGTAATTCCGGTTGCCCCTGCATCAGCGAGGCATCGACGATGCCCTTGCGAATCGTGCTGGTGACACCGCCGCCGGCGAGCACCGCGCCGGCAAACTCGAAGATGCCGGCGATCAGGATGGCTTGCTTGATGGTGATCGCCCGCGAGCCCACCGAGGGCGCCATGGCGTTGGCCACGTCGTTGGCGCCGATGCCCCAGGCCATGAACAGGCCGAACAAGGCCGCCAGGATGATGTAGAAAACCGCCTGTTCCATGAAGACCCTCTAAACCCTCGGGTTGGCGATCAGCGCGCGATCATCAGGTGAAGCCGGCTGCCGACTCGCTGGGCCAGATCACCCAGGTCGCCGGTCCAGTCGATGATCTTGTAGAGAAACATGACGTCGATCGGCGGCAGGTCCTTTTCGATCTCGAAAAGCCTCGCCCGGAACTGAACCTGCAGGCTGTCGCTTTCGTTCTCGATCTGGTCGAGTTGCTCGATCATGCCCATGACCAGCTCGATCTCGCTGCCGCGAAAGCCGGTCTCGAACAGTTCATCGAGCTCGTTGACCGTCTTGTGTGCCTGGCCGACGGCATCGAGGCAGCGATCGACGAAGCTCAGGTAGAGTTCCTGGAGCGCGTCTGGGATGACCATCCTGCGTCCGAGCATCAGGCCGGAAATATCGCGCGCCTTGTTGGCGATGCGGTCCTGGACCGACAGCATCTCGAGAACGTCGGTGCGGGCCACGGGCATGAACAGGCTGCGCGGCAGGTTCAGGCGCAGTTCCCGCTTGAGGTCGTCGGCCTCGTGTTCGAGATTGACGATGGTTTTTCGGATCTCGGCGGCCTTGTCCCAGTCTCCGGACTGAGCCGCACGCACGAAGTCGGGTAGCGTGCCCGCACAGCCGGCCGCCTTCTCGAAGTGCTGCTGGAGCGGGCGCACCGGCGACTGGCCGAAGACGCGCGAGATGTAACCTGTTGGATTCATGGCGGTTCGGGGCCCGGGCTGCCGGGCGATCGGTCGAAGGCTGCGAATTGTAACAGTAATGTTTCAAATGCATGACAGCCGACGGATTGCCGCGGAAGTTCAATTGTGTGACAGGCGTCTCGGCGAGTTGCTGGCATAATGCCCTGCAGGCATCCGTCTTCACCGAGATGACACAGGAAAAGGGACAACCCGACTCGTTCTGGACGCGCGAGATGATCGTCCACCCTTCCGACCTGGAAGTGGGCAACTTCGTCGTGCGCCTGGACATCCCCTGGATCGATACCCCGTTTCCGCTGCAGGGCGTGCTGATCGATTCGGACGCCACCCGGAAATGGTTCGAGGATCACTGCGAGTGGGTGGTCATCGATTTCGAGCGCAGCGATACGCCGCCGCCGGCGATGAAACGGGCCCGGAAGGAACGGCAGGAGGGCGAGGATCCGCCGGTCAGGCCGTCGACCGACCTTCGTCATCCGATCAACGCCCTACGTGGCAGCCGGATCGACAAGGACAGCGTCGGCGTCGCGCTGCGCGCCTACAACCTGCTCGACACCCAGGCGCGCCAGCTGATTCGCGGTTTCGCCAACAAGGGGACGCTGGAGGTCAAGACCGCCGAGCGTGTCGTGGCCGAACTGGCGGGCTACCTGCAGCAGAACCTGGCGGCGATGATCTGGCTGACGCGAATCAAGGAGCGCGACGATTACACCGCGCAGCACTCCATCAACTCCGCCATTCTGGCGCTGGGCCTGGCGCACGCCCTGGAGTGGCCGCCCGACCAGGTCGAGCGCGCGGGCATGGCGGCCTTGTTGCACGACGTCGGCAATGTCGATATCGACACCGCCATCCTCAACAAGCCCGATTTGCTGACCGAAGCCGAATACCGGCACGTCAAGACGCACACGCAGCGCGGCTACGAGCTGCTGTCCAATCGCGAGGACGTGGAGGAAGTCGTTGCCCTGGCTGCACTCGAGCACCACGAGCGCAGCGACGGGAAGGGCTATCCGCACGGCAAGCGGGCGAGTGAGATCAACGAAATTTCCCGCCTGGTGTCGGTCGTCGACGTCTACGATGCCGTGACCTCGCAGCGCAGCTACCGACCTGCACGTTCGCATCACGATGCGCTGGGCGTGCTCTGGCGCGGTCGCTCGCACAAGTTCGAACGCAGAATGGTCGAGACCTTCATTCATTTCCTCGGCTGGGTGGCGCCGGGTACCCTCGTGCGCTTGTCCGACGGCGAGCTTGCCGTGGTCGAGGAGACCAATATCGCCCAGGGTTTCTACCCGATCGTGCGCGTGCTGATCCACGGCGGAGCCGGGTATCGCCCGGGCAAGCGGGTGGATATGGCCGAACTGCGTGACGCCGATGGCAACCCGGAGCTGCACATCGAGGAAGTGCTCCCCGACGGGCTTCCGGGCCTGAACGTCAAGGCCATGCTGGTCTCGGTGCTCGAGTAGGTACACCCGGCCGGTTGTTTCTGGACACCCGCGCCGGCGAGCGTCTATTATCAGGGGTCCGGCGGGGCGGAGCAGAGAGCAAAAGGGGATTTACATGCCCGACTACGAAAGCGGGTCGACATTCGAGAGTCGCATCGATCCGTCCGATCTGCAGATCGGGCACTTCGTCACGCGCCTGGATATCCCCTGGTCCGAAACCCGCTTTCCCCTGCAGGGGGTGCTCGTCGACAGCCACCGCAGAAAGCGCTGGTTCCAGGAACAATGCGCCTGGGTCGTCATCTGCCAGAAGCGCAGTTCCAACAAGTGGCTGCCGAAGGACAGAAAACCGGTTCCGCCGCAGTCCGGCGGCACCGGGCCGGTAAGCCGGCTGACCCTGGGCGGAGAGGTCAACGCCCAGACGCTTGAACGCGCGCTCGAGATTTACGGTTCCCTGGACAGCCGGATTCACGATCTGGCCGAGCAGTTCCGGCTGGGCGAGCGAATCGACGTGGATTCGGCCCAATCCGTGGTGTCGGAGCTGGCGAGCGTGCTCGAACACCACGCGGCGGCGCTGGTCTGGCTGACGCGCATCAAGGAGCGCGACGACTACACCGCCCGGCATTGCATCAACGCCTCGATCCTTTCCATCGGCCTGGCCCATGCGCTGGAATGGGATCAGCGCAAGATCGAGCATGCCGGGCTGGCCGGGCTCCTGCACGACCTGGGCAAGATGCGCATCGACCCGGCGATTCTCAACAAGCCGGGCCGGTTGACCCCGGAAGAATACGAGGCCATCAAGACGCACACCAACATCGGCTACGAGCTTCTGAGCGAGGAGGGCGGGCTGCCACAGCCGGTCATGAAGGCCGTTTTGCACCACCACGAACGTCCCGATGGTCAGGGCTATCCGCACGGGCTCTCGCGCGGCGAAATTCCGCTGCTGGCGCGGCTGGTCGGTATTGTCGACGCCTACGATGCCATTACCTCGGAGCGGGTGTACGACCCGGCGCGTTCTCACCACGACGCGCTGGGGATCCTCTGGAAGCAGCGCAATCGGCAATTCGACGGTCCCATGGTCGAGGCTTTCACCCAGTACCTGGGCTGGGTGACGCCCGGCACCCTGGTGCGCCTGACCAGCGGCGAGCTCGGCCTGGTGCTGCACGCCCGGGAAGGGCGGGGTCTGTTGCCCCTGGTGCGTTTGCTCGAGCCGCATGCGGGCGGCTACCGGCTGGGCGCTACCCAGGACCTGTCCCGGCAGCGCCCGGAGACGGGGGATGCGCCGGTGCGGGTGGCCGAGGTTCTGCCCGACGGTCACGAGAGCGTCGACATCCGGCTGCTGTCGGAGGCTTTCGAGCGCGAGGCCCAGGATTGAGCGCGCTTGGACTGTTCGTTGCGCATGGGGAATAATGGGCGCAGGTTCGCAAAAACCTTGCTGACCACCGCCAAGCGAGACTAGAGGGTACGTGGATGAGCCAGTTGAACAGATTTCGACGGCTGCTGGGGATGAGCCAGCCCGACGATCGCCGTCAGCGTCGTCGCCTGCACGCCCGCCGGGGACTGCGGGTGCTGATTGTCGATGACTCGCGCACGATCGTTGCAGCACTCAGCCACATGCTGGGTCAGAACGGATACGAGACGAGCAGCGCCGAGGATGGCGAAACCGCCCTGAAAATGGCGATCGAGGATCCCCCGGACCTGATCTTTCTCGACATCGTGTTGCCGGGCATGAGCGGTTTCACGGCGCTGCGCAAGCTGCGCCGCGAACGCGCCACCGAGTCGGTGCCGGTGATCATGATCAGCGGCAACCCGCAGGCCGTCGAGGAGTTCTACCTCAAGAAGATCGGGGCCGACGGCTTCATGAAGAAGCCTTTCGGCCGCTTCGAAGTGTTCTCACGCATCGAACGCCTGGTTGGCGCCGGGGAATTGCCCGCCCGTGGCGCGCGCGAAGCCGACGCCGGCGACCCCGACGACTGAGCGCTTGATCGGCGTCAATTCCACTCCGCTGAATCCGTCCTAGACTATCCCTACATTTTCGGTCGGGAGAATGGTCATGGACCGCAAGCAATTGATCGAACGCCGCGACGAGCTGCGCGAGCGGCTCGAGGCGATTCGCCGTGATGTTGGCGGTGGCCTCGAGCGCGACCTCGAAGACCAGGCCCAGCAGCTCGAGAACCAGGAAACCCTCATGGAGATCGCGCGCGTTGCCGAGGCGGAATTGACCGAAGTCGAACGCAAGCTGACCGAACTCGACGCGTCGGGTCATTGACACCGGTCGCGCCAGAAATGTGACAGTCGGGCTTCATTAGCGTGAATTTTTAATCGTTCTGTCATAATTCCGCCACAAACTAGGCGACCTTGAAATCCAAGGCAGGCGAAAGGCCAATGACACGAATCGAATGCAGGACAGGCGCTGCGGGCGCCTTCGGGTGGCTGATGGCCGCCATGATCAGCATGCTGGTGTTCCCCGCATCGGCGCAGGATCGCGAGTGGGAGTTCGGCGGCGACCTGCGCGCCGGGTTCTACGCCAGCGAGCGTGACTTCCGCGACGGCTCCGGTGAGGAGCGTTCGGAAAGCGCCCGCGGCCGCTTCCGACTGTTCGCCCAGCGCGATCTGTCCGACAATTGGTCTTTCCGCGGGCGGGTGGCGACCTGGCTGACGAGCGACGGCAACGACGTTTCGCTCGAGTTTGACCGCTATCGCGCCACGGGCACCGGCACGCGACCGGGCGAGGTCCACCTCGACGAGTTCTTCTTGCAGTGGGCTGACGATGCCGGGCGCAACCAGCTGCGTATCGGCCGATTCCAGACCGGCTTCAAGCTTCCGGTCGTTCCCGACAAGAGTCTCGATCGGAACGACTCATCCAACGTGGGCATCGGTTGGACCGACGGCCTGCACTGGACCCGTCAGCTCGGCGGCGGCTGGGAGAGTCATGTGATCGCCCAGGCCCATCATCGGCGGGGTACGGGCAACACCGTTCGCAATCCGATCAGTTTCAGCGACGACAGCAGCCGCCTGGGCGCGTTTCTCGGCCTTCGCTCGACCGAGCGCTGGGGGCCGGTTTCGATGCGCATGCTCACGCTCAACTGGATGCCAGATGCCCTCGCGCCGATGGGCGTATCCGACCCCCGTCGCGAGGACTACCTGACAATGACTGCCAAGGCCGCGGCCGAGTGGCCCGTCGGCGCGGCGGGCACGCGATTCGTGCTTGCCGGCGAGTACGGTCACGCTTTCGAGACCCCGCGCGAGCGTACGATGTTGCTCGATTCTCCGAATGGTGACGTCGGTGGCGACGGCTTCCAGGTCAGCGCCAACTTCTTCGATATCCGTCCTGGACACAATCTGGGGGTCGTTTATGGGCACGTCGAATCCGGCTGGCTGATCTCCAACGATTTCCGCAACAACGACGATCTCTACGAAGTGCGCTACCAGCATCACTTCAACGATCAGCTTCGCGTCGACGTTCGGTTCCGCATCCGCGAGGAAATCGAGCGGCGCGCTTTCGCGACGGATCGGCAGCAGGACCGCGATCTCTACGTTCGCTTTACCTACAAGTTGTAAGGCGCGCCTTCTGATACATTGAGCGGCGCCGCCCACCAGGATTGCGCCGCATGGTTGCCGCCACACTCGTCGTCTATCTCGTATTGCTGCTGACCATCGGGGTCTGGGCGCAGCGCCGGGTCGGCGACACCGCCGACTTTCACCTGGCCGGGCGCCGCATGGGGCCGATCGTGGCCTCGCTCAGCGCGTCGGCGAGTTCGTCGTCGGCGTGGACCCTGCTGGGTGTCAGCGGCGCGGCCTATGCATGGGGCCTCCAGGCGATCTGGCTGGTGCCGGCGATCTGGTCGGGGTTCTTCATCAACTGGGTGTTCATTGCCCCGAGGTTGCAGCCGGCCAGCCACGACAATGGCTCGCTGACCCTGGTCGAGTTCCTCGGCCGGGGCGCCGATGCGGTCTATGAGCGGCGCATCCGGGCGTTTGGCGCTGCCATCGTCCTGTTCTGCTTCACCTTCTACGTCGCCTCGCAGTTCCAGGCGGCCGGGGCGGCCATCAGCACGGCGCTTCCGGTCGACACCGTGGTCGCGATCGCTGCCGGCGCGGCGATCGTGATTGCCTACGTGTTCCTGGGCGGCTTCTGGGCCGCCAGCGTGACCGACGCCCTGCAGGGCCTGATGATGCTGTTCGTCGCCCTGGTGCTGCCGGCTGTCGCGCTGGTTGCCGTGGGCGGTCCCGCTGGCCTGCATTCGGGCCTGATGGCGCTGGAAGACCCTTCGCTCATGCGCCTGGTCGACCAGCCGGGACTGCTGCTGTCGATGGTTTTCGTCGCCGGTCTCTTCGGGATCGGGCTGGGTTACCCGGGACAGCCCCACGTGGTCAATCGATTCATGGCGCTTCGCTCGAAGGGCGAGATCCGTTTTGCCCGCAATATCGCGCTGGGCTGGGCCGCGGTGATCTACGTCGGAATGGTGGTCCTGGGTTGGAGCGGTCGCGTTCTGATGCCGGAACTGGCCGACGGCGAGTCCGTTCTTCTCGAGCTGGCCGTGGATCTGCTCCCGGCGGTGCTGGGCGGCCTGGTCACCGGCGGGGTGCTGGCGGCGATCATGTCCACCTCCGACAGCCAGCTGCTGGTGGCCGGTTCGGCGGTCAGCCACGACCTGCGTCGCGGCAGCGTGTCGCTTGCCGCCGACCGGGTGGTCATCGTGTTGCTGGGCCTGGCGGCCGTGGGGCTGGCGCTGTGGTTCCCGGCTTCCATCTTCGATCGGGTGCTGTTCGCCTGGCAGGCCCTGGGCAACGCCTTCGGCCCCCTGCTGGTGGTCATGCTGTTTGCCGGCGGCGTCCGCCCCGGCTACCGGCTGGCCGCCATGCTGACCGGTTTTTCGCTGACGGTCGCGATCAGCTTCTTTCCTCAGGCGCCCGGCAACGCGATCGAGCGCCTGGCGCCGCTGTTCATCGCCCTGTCGATCGCCCTGGCCGGCAGGCGGGGTGGCGTGGACTCGAAAGGGGCGGGCGCGGCATGAGCGACGGCCTGGCGTGGCTGCTGCTGGTGGTCTTTGCCGTCCACCTGTTCGCCTTCGGTGCGCTTTGGATCCGGCGCCGGCAGCCTTACTACATCGCCCTGGTGATCACGTTTGCGCTGTTGACTGCCTCGGTTGCGCTCAGACTCTGGGGCGGGGCGCCGCTGATTGCCGACAGGTCGCTGGCCGAATGGCTGCGCTACGCCGCCTGGGGCGCGGCGGCGGTATCGGTCAGCTGGACGCTGCTGCGCGTGCTGCGACGCCGTCAGGCTGGCCGGCAGAATTCTTCATAGAGGGTCGCCATGAGCGCGCGCACTTCGGTGCTCGCCAGCGAGTAGTAGATCGCCTGCTGTTCGCGCCGGGTCTGGACCAGGCCGGCATTGCGCAATACGGCCAGGTGTTGCGACAGCGCGGACTGGCTCAGCGGCAGGTGGCCGTTGAGTTCGCTGACGGACATCTCGGTGTCGAGCAGATGGCACAGCACCATCAGGCGATGGGGGTTGGCCATCAGCTTGAGAAACCCGGCCGCATTTTCCGCGTGCTGCGCCATGTCCCGCGGCGAGGGCATTTCCAGGCGCGTCGGAGTCGAAATGGAGGTTGCGGTAGCCATAGCGCGTAATTATTGCCCATAAGCGGAGTCTTTCGCAAAAGGAATTTGGTCGTAGAGGATCCGACCCCGCCACCCCGAGGCACGCGGCCGGCGCGGCTTTGGCTCCCGGCAACCTCGCAGGCTACAATGGGCGGTTCCCGTTCAAGCCTGAAAGCATGCCATGAGCCAGACTGCCGAATCCCTTTCGAAAACCCCGAACACCGACTCGGACATGCCGCTGCGCGTGGTCACGGCCGCCAGCCTGTTCGACGGCCACGACGCGGCCATCAACCTGATGCGGCGCCTGATCCAGGCCGAGGGCTGCGAGGTCGTTCACCTGGGGCACAACCGTTCGGTGGCCGATATCGTCCGTGCAGCCATCTGCGAGGATGCCGACGCGATCGCGGTCAGTTCCTACCAGGGCGGGCACGTGGAGTACTTCAAGTACATGGTCGATATGCTCGCCGAGCTTGGCGCCAGCCACATCAAGGTCTTCGGCGGCGGTGGTGGCACCATTACGCCGGCCGAGATCCGCGAGCTGCAGGAATACGGCGTGACCCGCATCTATCACCCCGAGGACGGGATGAAGATGGGGTTGAAGGAGATGATTGGGGATTTGGTGGGGCGGGCTCGGCAGGCCAGGGGAGAGCGGCAGGCGGGAGCGGCTTCGCCGGAAGGTGGTGATCGGGACTCGGGACTCGGGACTCGGGACTCGACGGGTGCGATCGACGCCAAAGTTGTTGCCCGGAAACTGTCGGCGATCGAGAACGGAACCATCTCGGAGCACGAACTGGCGCAACTGCGCCAACAGACGCGAGTCCCGAGTCCCGAGTCCCGAGTCCCGATCATCGGCCTGACCGGTACCGGCGGGGCCGGCAAGTCCTCGGTGACCGACGAATTGCTCAATCGATTTCTGCAGTACTTCCCGGACATGCGCATTGCCGTGCTGGCCGTGGATCCGACGCGGCGGCGCACCGGCGGGGCCTTGCTGGGGGATCGCATCCGCATGAATTCGCTGCGATCCGAACGGGTCTTCATGCGCTCGATGGCAACCCGGCGGCAGCATCTGGCCACCTCCGAAGTGGTGGGTGATTCGCTGGCGCTGCTCAAGACCTCCGGCTTCGACCTGGTGATCCTGGAGACGGCCGGTATCGGCCAGTCGGACTCGGAGGTGGTCGACCTGGTCGATTTCCCGATGTACGTCATGACCTCGGATTTCGGCGCCGCCAGCCAGCTCGAGAAGATCGACATGCTCGATTTCGCCGAACTGGTGGTGCTCAACAAGTTCGACCGCCAGGGCTCGCAGGATGCGCTTCGCGACGTGCGCAAGCAGTGGAAGCGCAATCGCCTGGCCTTTGACCTGGCCAACGAGGATGTGCCGGTGTACCCGACCATCGCCAGCCAGTTCAACGATCCGGGTGTGACGTGGATGTTTGCGAATTTGTGTCGGTTGTTGAGGGACCAGGGGTCAGGGGCCAGGGACGAGGGTCTAGGGACTAGGGACCAGGGACTAGGGACTAGGGACCAGGGACCAGGGGCCAAGGACCAGGGATCAGGGGTCGGGTGGGGTACCGATCGGTGTGACTTCGATCCGGACGTGGAGTTGGGAGAGAAGGAGCCGAGGCCTTCTGTCTTGATTCCGGGCAAGCGGGTGCGTTACCTGGCAGAGATTGCCGAGCAGGGAAGGGCACTCAACGAGCGGATCCTCGAATGGGCCGAAGAGGCCCGCCGCGCCCAGCATTATTACGAGGTGCTGCGCGAACTCGAAGTCGATGTGCTTCCGGCCCCCCTGGAGCTACCGAACGCCGACCGGAAACCGGAAACCGGAAACCGGCAACCGAAAGACAGCGATTCCGAAGATGCCCGCATGGCCGACCATCTTCTTCAACGCTACACGGAAGCCCTCAAGGCCCTCCCCGAAGAAGCCCGCGACCTGCTCAGGGCATGGCCCGACCTGAAGGCTTCCGTCGAGGCCGAGGAATACAGCTACGAGGTGCGCGGCAAGACCATCACCGGTTCAAACTACCGCGAGACCCTGTCGAAGCTCGAGGTGCCCAAGATCGCGCCGCCGCAAACGCGTGACTGGGGCGAGCAGCTGGTGTTCCTGATGAAGGAGCACCTGCCCGGGCACTATCCCTACACCGGCGGCGTCTATCCGTACCGGCGAACGAATGAAGACCCGATTCGCATGTTCGCCGGCGAGGGTACGCCGGAGCGGACCAATCGCCGGTTCCACTATGTCTCCGAGGGCCAGCCGGCCAAGCGTCTTTCGACGGCGTTCGACTCCGTCACGCTCTACGGCGAGGATCCGGCCGAGCGGCCCGACATCTACGGCAAGGTGGGCAACTCGGGCGTGTCGATCGCCACGCTCGACGACATGAAGAAGCTGTATTCGGGCTTCGACCTGTCCGATCCGACCACCTCGGTGTCGATGACGATCAACGGGCCGGCGCCGATGATCATGGCGATGTTCATGAACACGGCGATCGACCAGCAGGTCGAAAAGCACCTCAAGCAGAACGGGCAGTGGGATGCGGCCGAGAAAAAGAAGGCCGAGCTGCTCGGGGACGATGCGCCCCAGTACACCGGCGAACTGCCCGAGAGCAACGACGGCCTGGGGCTGGGCATGCTGGGTGTCACGGGTGACCAGCTGGTCGACGCCGACACCTACGCGAAAATCAAGGCCGACACGCTCAAGGTCGTCAGGGGCACGGTTCAGGCCGACATCCTCAAGGAGGACCAGGCCCAGAACACCTGCATCTTCTCGACCGAGTTCGCCCTGCACATGATGGGTGACATCCAGCAGTACTTCATCGACAAGGGGGTTCGCAACTTCTACTCGGTGTCGATCTCGGGCTATCACATCGCCGAGGCCGGCGCGAACCCGATCAGCCAGCTGGCGTTCACGCTTTCCAACGGTTTCACGATCGTCGAGTACTACCTCGCGCGGGGCATGGACATCAACAAGTTCGCGCCCAACCTGAGCTTCTTCTTCTCCAACGGCATGGACCCGGAATACTCGGTCATCGGCCGGGTCGCACGCCGCATCTGGGCGCGCGCCATGCGCGAGCGCTACGGCGCCAACAAGCGCTCGCAGATGCTCAAGTACCACATCCAGACCTCGGGTCGTTCGCTGCACGCCCAGGAAATCCAGTTCAACGACATCCGGACCACGCTGCAGGCGCTCTACGCCATCTTCGACAACTGCAACAGCCTGCACACCAACGCCTACGACGAGGCGATCACCACGCCCACCGAGGAGTCCGTGCGCCGGGCGGTGGCCATCCAGATGATCATCAACAAGGAACTGGGGCTGAACTACAACGAGAACCCGTTCCAGGGCAGCTACATCATCGAGCAGCTCACCGACCTGGTCGAGAACGCCGTCTACACCGAGTTCGAGCGCATCTCCGAACGCGGCGGCGTGCTCGGCGCGATGGACACCATGTACCAGCGCGGCAAGATCCAGGACGAATCGCTCTACTACGAGCACAAGAAGCACGACGGCTCGCTGCCGCTGGTCGGCGTCAATACCTTCAAGCCGCCCGAGGGCGGTGAGCAGGCCGGCGGCGAGATCGAACTGGCCCGTTCGACCGCGGAAGAAAAGCAGCAGCAGGTGCGCAACGTCCAGGCCTTCAATCGGCGCAACGAATCGCGCTCGCGCGAAACGCTGGAGCGCCTGCAGGCCACCGCGCGCGAGCGCGGCAACACCTTCGACGCGCTGATGGAAGCGGTCAAGACCTGTTCGCTGGGCCAGATCTCGCACGCGCTCTACGAAGTCGGCGGGGAGTACCGGCGCAACATGTAGCATGCGGACTGCGCCCGGCTCGGCCGGGCGCTGCCTTGATTCCCCCCGGGATTTCTGGTCAACTCCCCGGGTCCACTAAAAACCAATTCAACGAGGGTTCGATTGATGTCCCAGAATAACGAGGGGAGCCCGGCGATTCCGGGTCAGCGTCGCTTCTTCGGCCATCCGGCCGGTCTCGGCACGCTGTTCTTTACCGAGCTGTGGGAGCGCTTCAGCTACTACGGCATGCGCGCACTGCTGGTGCTGTTCATGGTTGCCACAGTCGCCGAGGGCGGCCTGGGCCTGGATGACCCGACCGCATCGGCCATCTATGGCCTGTATACCGCGGGCGTCTACCTGGCCGCGCTGCCGGGCGGCTGGCTCGCCGACCGCATTTTCGGCCAGCAGAACGCCATTTGGTACGGCGGCATCATTATTGCCGCCGGGCATATCGTGCTTTCGCTCCCGGGCTTCGGCCTGGTCGGCGAGTATTACGGGTTCTTCGTCGGTTTGATCCTGATCGTCGTCGGAACCGGTCTGCTCAAGCCCAATATCTCCAGCTGCGTGGGGGAACTCTATCCCGAGGGCGGTTCTCGTCGAGACGCGGGATATGTCATCTACTACATGGGGATCAACCTGGGCGCGTTTCTGGGGCCGCTGATATGTGGCTATCTGCGAATCAATATGGGTTGGCACTGGGGTTTTGCCGCGGCAGCGATCGGCATGATTGCCGGCCTGATCGTCTACCGGATTACCCAGAAGCACCTGGGCGAATTCGGCAAGGAACCCCACCCGGCGCCGCCGGAGAAGGCAGGCCAGACCAATGCGATGAAATGGGCCGTCTATGCGGGCGCCGGATTGCTGTTCGTGCTGGCCGTGCTCGGCCTTGAAGGATTCATCTCGATCGATGCGATCATGCTGTCCCAGTACAGCGCCTACGTGATCGTCATCGTGGCAGCGATGTTCTTCGGCCGCGTTCTGCTGGATGGAACACTGTCCAAGCTGGAAAAGAACCGCGTCGTTGTCCTGGTCGCCCTGTTTATCGGGGCGGCGCTGTTCTGGTCGGGCTTCGAGCAGGCGGGATCTTCGCTTAACCTGTTTGCAGAGCGATACACGAGCCGGGATATTCTCGGCTTCCTGGTTCCGGCCGAGTGGTACCAGTCGCTCAACCCCCTCTATATCCTGATCTTCGCCCCGTTCTTCTCGGCGCTGTGGATCACCCTGGGGCGCCGCAACCTCGATCCGTCGATCCCGATGAAGTTCGCACTCGGGTTTGCACAGCTCGGCATTGGCTTCGGTTTCATGTGGTTCGCCGCCACCCTGATCCAGGAAGGCGACCAGGTGTTGCCGACCTGGCTGCTGCTCACCTACCTGTTCCATACCACCGGTGAGCTTTGCCTCAGCCCGATCGGCCTGTCTGCCACTTCCAAGCTTTCGCCGCGGAAGTACTACAGCCAGATGATGGGCATGTGGTTCTTCGGCGCAGCCCTGGGCAACCTGTTGGCAGGCTTGCTCGCCGGCGAGTTCAGCGGCGACAACGTCAGCGAGTTCCCGGAGCGTTTCCGTCAGGTCGTCATTTTCTGCGGTGTCGTGACCCTCGGCTTCCTCGTGGCCACGCCCTTCCTCAAGAAGAAGGCTGCCCTGGACCAGGTATCCGCCGACGACATGGTTCGCGAGGACGAGCCGGGCGCCTACGAAGGTGGTGGGCCCAAGCATCCTCGAGATTGAGCGGGGATGACGTAAGAAATGAGAGCGGGCGCCACTGGCGCCCGTTTTTTTTGGGAAATCAGGTGTCCGAATTTTCAAATATCAAGCACCAAGTACCAAACAAATTCGAATGGCCCACTAGGCGCTGCAGCTGCGGCGTCCATACCGACTCGATTGAGGCCAGGTGGGAGTCAGCTCAAGTCGTAGCCGAAATTTCCAGGGCGCCGCCGCAGCTTGAGCTCTGGCCGGCGGTGCAGCCGTAGCAGTGGTCGGCGATGCCGATGCGGCGCGGCAGTTCGCCGTGCTGGAGCAAGTCGTCGAGGTGGGTGGCTTGCGATTTGCCCTCGAGCGGTAGCCCGAGCATCTGGTTGAAGTCGCAGTCGTAGAGGTAGCCGCGGTAGTCGACGCTGAGCAGGCTGCGGCACATCATGCCGTTCAGGTTTTCGCGTTGGTAGGCGTTCTTGAGCAGGGTCATGTAGTCGCCGAACTCGGCGGCCAGTCGTCGCTTGTAATCACCTTCCAGGGCTTCCTGCGGCGGCGGCAGGGAGGCAAGGACTTCTATGTCGTGTTCGGCGAGAAAGGGCCCGGCCAAGTCGTAGCCGGGCTCGTTCATGATCGTGGGGTTGCGTCGCTCCATATAGCCCGGGTCAATCGGGCTTTTCGCTTCCCATGATTGCTTCGAGTTCATCCGGTCGGGGTGCGCCCTGCTTCGTCTGCACGTTGCCGCTGTCGTCGAGGTAGTAGGTGCTGGGTGTCGCACCCAGACCCAGGCTGGTCATCAGCTGGTTGTTGGCCTGTACTCGGGAGGTGTTGTCGGAGACGAGCCCGGGAACGACGTCGATGCCGCCATCTGGATAGCGCTCCTGGTTCTCGCTCAATGCCTCACTCGGGCTTGTTGCGCCCATGATCGTTGCTGACTTCGGCAGGCTGTCCTCCCTCAGAATACCCACCAGGATATGACGCAGCTGAACCCGTCCGGCCTCGATCCAGGGCTTTGCCGCCTGCCGGAAGCGGTGACAGTAGGGGCAGTTCGGATCGGTGAAGGTGTAAACGACGACCGGGGCTTCGGGGTCGCCATCGACGACCCAGTCGGCATCTTCGAGCTGGCTCCAGGCTTGCTCGTTCTGCGGCCCCAGCACCAACTCCTGGATCTTAGGTTCGGTGAGGTTCTGCCCTTCAGCGTCGAGCATGGACCCGACCACGACATGCTCACGGTCGGGCGTCAGGTAGAAGGCGACGGCCTGTCCCTGCATGTCGCCGACGTAGCCGGTAAGGCGACCCGGGGCGTCGAATGTGCCTTTGATGGTGACGCCACGATCGACCAGGCTCTGCACGGCCGGTGGGTAGGCCTGCGCTGTCGCGGTGGCGCTGAAGCTGACTCCTGCGAGGATCGTGCTCGTCAGCAGGGTTATGGTCAGTAAATTGACGGTTTTCATGCGGTTTTCTCCAGCTTAGTTGAATCGTTCGAGGTTGTGAATCAGGGAAGCGGCGGACAGTTCGCCCAGGTGGGCGTTTACTTGCCTGCCCTGGCGGTTGTAGAAGAGCGTGGTCGGCAAGGCCCGGTTGCCGGTGCTGCGCCCGATGCTGGCGCCGGTATCGGTTACCACGTTTTCCAGCGACAGGCCCTGCCTGGCGAGGAAGTTCTGAATGGTTTCGGATTGTTCGCCCTGGTTGACGAAGACAAAGGTGATGTCGGGGTTTTCTTGCTGGGCCTTCTCCAGCACCGGCATTTCGCGAACGCAGGGCGGGCACCAGCTCGCCCAGAGGTTGACGACCATCGGTTTGCCGTCGGCAAGCTGCGGTAGCGTGGTCACGCGAGTGTCCAGCGCGGTCAGTGTGCTATCCGGAACGCTTGGAGCCGGGGGCTGGATCACTCCGGTGACCAGTGCCCCCGCGCCCCAGGTCAGGAACCCCGCGGCCGCCGCACCGCTCAGAGCGCGTCGAATGGTCGGCTGGCGCCAGAGCTGCCAAGCCAGCACAAGCAGTGCACCGATGAGGCCGAAGGTCAGATCGAATCCGCCGTCACGGATATCGATGATGCCAACGAGGTCGCTCCGGTACTGTTCCCAATAGCTGAACACAAACGCGGCGCGTGCCGAAAGAATGCCCGCGAAGAACACGTAGAACACGGAGTCCGTTACGGACACTTCCTTTTTTCTGCCCGCGATCGCTCCGACCAGCAGGGCCACGATGCCAGCTGCCACCAGCAAAGCTCGACTGAGCGGAAGTGCGAGAGGTCCGATATCAAGGGTTGTCATTCAAGTCTCCTTCAGGATTCTCGTGCCTGAACCAGGCGATCGTGAAACATCTTTGCCGACACTTCGCCGGTGGTGCGCTGAGCTCGTCGTTCCTTCCCGTCCGGTCCGACGATCAGGATGGTGGGTGGACCGACGACGTTCAGCTCGCGCATCAACTCCTGGTCGAGCGCATCATTGGCAGTGACATCGGCACGCAACAGCTGCATGTCCGACAACGAGGAGACCACGGTTGCGTCACCGAACACTTCCTTTTCAATGACTTTGCAAGACACACACCAGTCAGCGTAGAACTCGACCAGGGTCCACTGACCTTGTTCCCCGGCGTCGGCAACTGCACGGTCGAGGTCGGCCATTGACTTGAAGTACTCGAAGTCCGCATGCGCTTGCTCACTCTCGATGTCGCTGCGGGCATTGCCCGAGAGTTCCTTGAGCGGCTGGAAGGGATGGCCACCACCGGCAGCCGCCCCGATCAGCATCAACCCACCCCAGAATGTGATGACCGCGCTTGTGCTGGTCGCCAAGCTGCGCAGTGCCGGGGTTCGGGAGAGCGAGCGCACGGCCTGCCACAGCGAAAGCCCGGCTGCAATGGACAGTCCACCCCAGAGCGCCAGCACCATGGCGTCATCCAGGATGCGGTCAAGGAAGTAGATCGTTGTTGCGAGCAGGATGAATCCGAATACTGCCTTCACGCCATTCATCCAGGCCCCGGGCCTTGGCAGGAAGCCGGCCCCGAAGGTGGCCAGAGCGATCAGCGGTGCGCCCATGCCCAGGCCCAGCGCCAGCAAGGCAAGCCCGCCCAGGGTGGCATTCCCCGTGTCGGCGATGTAGAGCAGGGCGCCGGCCAGCGGGGCGGTCATGCAGGGGCTGGCCAATAGGGCCGCGACAACTCCCATGGCGGAGGCGCTGGCCAGGCTCCCGCCCTGCTGGCGCTGGCTGACCCGGTGAAGGCGATCTCGCATAAAGGCCGGCAGCTGCAGTTCATACAGCCCGAACATGGACAGCGCCAGCAGCACGAAAACCGACGCGATGCCGATGATGAAGATCGGGGCCTGCAATACGGCCTGCAGATTGGAGCCGGCCATAGCGGCAGCAACGCCAAGCAGGGCGTAGGTCACTGCCATGCTGATCACGTATACGCTTGATAGCGCGAAGGATCGACCGGGACTGGCCTCGCTGCCGACGATCACTGTCGACAGGATTGGAATCATCGGCAGTACGCAAGGCGTGAAGACCAGCAGCAGCCCGAGGCCGAAGAACACCGCCAGGTTCCAGGACAGACCACCTTCGTCCAGTTGCCGGGTCAGCGACTGATCCGCGGCGAGTGTCGTGTCCGCAGTCGAGCTGCTGGCCGTTGGCATTTCGGTGGCCGGGGTGGATGAGCCGGGTTTGTCGGAGCTGGCCGGGTTTGTGTTCAAGGCCACCGTGGCGGATTCGGGCGGATAGCAAAGGCCGGCTTCGGCACAGCCCTGCCAGGTGAGCTCGAGACTGCTTGCGCTCCCGCTGTCGATCAGGATCTCGGCGTGGTTGTAGAACACTTCCGACTCGCCGAAGAACTCGTCGTGAATGACGGTGCCGACGGGAAACTGGACATCGCCCAGCTCACCATCCGCTCCTTCGATGTTCATGCGTTTACGGTACAGGTAGTACTCGGGCGCAATGTCCCAGGCCAGGATCAGGGTTCCGTCGCCGTTGTCGCGAAGCTCGTACTGGAATGCCTGCTGGGCTTGCAGGAAGTCGTCGTTGCCCACCAATGCAGATTGGCCCGAGGCCATTCCGCTGCTTGCGAATGCCGCGAGAGCGGATAAGATCAGAATCCAGATTCGGAAAGTCGGCACGCGTTGCTCCTTGGGGTTCCTGGGATGTTTCTTCCGTTTCTTGTGCTGTAGTCTGGAGCGGCCTGATTAAGTCAGCATTAACGCTGTTTGGTAGAGCGCGACGCAGGAGTTGGAGCGACATGCATGTCCTGGTGATTGAGGACGATGACCTGGTGGCCTCCGGGCTGGAAGCCGGGTTGGCGCTGTATCACTGCACCGTAGACCGTGTGCGTACCGCGCGTGAGGCCAGGGCGGCCATGGATCAGTTCGGGTGCGATGTGGTCGTTCTCGACCTGGGGCTGCCGGATGGTGATGGCCTGGCACTGCTGTCGGAGTGGCGGCAACGTGACGTAGCCGCTCCCGTGCTGATTCTGACAGCCCGCGATGCGGTCGAGGATCGGGTCAAGGGGCTCGAGGCGGGCGCGGATGACTATGTGCTCAAGCCCTTCGACCTGGACGAATTGACGGCTCGGCTGCATGCCCTGGTGCGTCGTGCAGCCGGGCGAACGGTGTCGGAAGTGAAGCATGGCGAACTGATCGTTCAGCCACGCTCGGGAAAGGTGATGCTTTACGGCAAGCCGGTGCACCTGTCGCGCCGGGAGCTCGCCTTGCTGGAGCGGCTGATGAACGCCCGTGGGGCGGTTCTGTCGGAAGAGCAACTCAAGGATGGTCTCTATGGCATGGATGCCAGTGTCGAAAGCAATGCCATGAACGTCCACATTCACCACCTGCGCCGCAAACTCTATCGGCATGTCGTGATTACCGAGCGAGGTCTTGGCTACCGTCTCGGCCCGCCGCCGGTTGAACCGGAAGGAGATGGGTCTTGAGCCTGCAGCGCAGGCTGCTGTGGTCGCTGGGCAGTGCATTCCTGTTGCTCTGGCTGTCGGTCGCGGCACTGATGTATTTCCACCTTGATCGGCAGGTGTCACAGACCCTGGATCAGCGGCTGGCAGCCTCGGCCACCATGGTTGCTGGTCTTATCGCCGGACAACCGGAAATGCTGATGTCTTCGCGCAGCAGCCCGTTGCTGGTTTCACCGGAATCCGAAGGGGTGGCCTGCCAGATCCGGGGTGCCAGCGGGGAAGTGTTGCTGCAGACGAGTGGCGTGGAAGACCAGGTTCTCAACGATGCCCGTCCGGGGTTCAGCACCCGGGAGATCGGTGGCCAGCAGTGGCGGCTTTATACCCTGGAGCAGAGCGGCACTTTCATTACTACCGCGGATCGCATGTCCGAGCGCGCAGTGCTGGCCAACGGCATCATTCTGGTCATGGTGGTTCCTTTTGCGCTGGCCTTGCTGGGCGGATTGGTCGTTCTCTGGTGGGGGATTCGAGGGGGGCTCAGGCCACTGGAGGTCCTGCGTGACCAGCTGCGCCGTCGTACCCCGGAAAACCTGGACCCCGTCACTGTCGACCGGGCACCGTCGGAGCTTGCGCCCGTCGTCGAGACGCTGAACGAGCTGTTCAAGCGCGTCGCCACGACGCTGGCCTGGGAGAAGCGCTTCGCAAACAGCGCCGCTCACGAGTTCCGTACCCCCCTGACCGGCATCAAGACGCATTTGCATGTAGCCAGACGGGTATCGGGCGAACCCCAGCAGCAGGCCCTGGTCAACGCCGAAAAGGGTGTCGCGCAGCTGCAGTCGGTCACGGAGCAACTGCTTTTGCTGTCCCGGATGGAGCGCAAGGGTGAAATTGCGCGCGAAGGATGCTTGATCGCTCAGGCTGTCGATGATGCCCTGGAAGGGCTGCCGGAACGCGAGCGTGTGCGGTTGGACAACCGTTGCAAGGAGGGCCGGGTGGCAGTGCCGCGGACGTTGGTGGCTGTGGTGCTGCGCAACCTCGTTGACAATGCGCTGAAACACTCGGTCGGCACGTGTGATCTTGTGCTGGACTGTTCGGACCTTCAAGCGACAAGCGGCGGGCCCCAGTTGCGGGTGACCGTCCGGGACCGTGGCGTCCCGGGCAGTTCCGATTCCGGAAGCGTCGGCTCGCAGAGCCACGGGCTGGGGCTGCCGATCGTTCACATGGTCGTAAACCAGTTCGGCGGCGCACTGGAGTCCGAGCACAATGAAGCTGGTGGAATGGATTGGCAGCTTGCCTTGCCGCTTTTGTCCACTTGCTGATCCGGCGAGAGTGTGACCTGCACTTCCGCCGGGTGAACGAGGGTTTCCCGGGATCCTCTGCCCGGCGCCCGAAGGCAATCTGGAATTGAACCCGAGGGGCAGTTCAGGCGAGGGCGCCGCCGCAGCTCGAGCCCTGGCCGGCGGTGCAGCCGTAGCAGTGGTCGGCGATGCCGATGCGGCGCGGCAGTTCGCCGTGCTGGAGCAAGTCGTCGAGGTGGGTGGCTTGCGATTTGCCCTCGAGCGGTAGCCCGAGCATCTGGTTGAAGTCGCAGTCGTAGAGGTAGCCGCGGTAGTCGACGCTGAGCAGGCTGCGGCACATTACACCGTTCAGGTTCTCGCGCTTGTAGGCGTTCTTGAGCAGGGTCATGTAGTCGCCGAACTCGCCCTTGCTGAGCAGGATGGCGCCGAAGCGCTTGATCGGCATGTTGGTGATCGTGAACAGCTGGTTGAACTCGATGCCGAACTCGTCGGCGAGCAGTCGCTTGTAGTCACCCTCCAGGGCTTCCTGCGGTGGCGGCAGTGAGGCGCCGAGCGGGTTGTAGACCAGGTTCAGGGTGCGGTCGGTCTCCGGCTTGCCGTAGCCGAGTTCGTTGAGTTGCTGCAGGGCCGATATCGAGGACTCGAACACGCCGTTGCCGCGCTGGGCATCGACGTTGTCTTTCGAGTAGCAGGGCAGGGAGGCAACGACCTCGATGTCGTGTTGGGCGAGGAAAGGCCCGACCCATTCGTAGCCGGGCTCGTTCATGATCGTGGGGTTGAGCCGGTCGATGACGTGCAGCCCCTTGTCTTTCGCCTGCTCGACCAGCCAGCGAAAGTGCGTGTTCATTTCCGGTGAGCCGCCGGTCAGGTCGAGGGTCTTCGCGCCGAAACGATCGGCTACCGCCAGCGCCGAGGCCATCGTGGCCCGGTCCATGAGTTCCTTTCGATTGGGTCCGGCATTGACGTGGCAGTGGAGGCAGGCGAGATTGCACAGGTAGCCCAGGTTCATCTGCAGCGTGTCCAGGCGCTCTCGCGCGATGGCCGGGAAGTCGGTCTTTTGCAGTAGCGGCCAGGCGTCACGCATCGTCTTTCTCCGTTTGTCTGTCCGTGTCGGTACGCGAGCGAAATGGATTGATCAGCAGTTGCAGAAGGGTCTGTTCCCGTTTCGAGCGAAAGCGATCGAGCCCGATGGGCATGCTGCGCTCGTCCTCGCGGGGCGCCGGCGTGTAGCTGCCGAACAGGCGGTCCCAGATCGACAGGTGGAAGCCGTAGTTGCTGTCGGTTTCGGGCCGCCAGGTCGAATGGTGAATGCGGTGCATGGACGGGGTGACGATCAGCCAGCGCAGGCGTCGGTCGAACGCCGGTGGAAAGCGGAAGTCCGCGTGCGTGAACAGCGATCCGGCCGAGAGCAGAATCTCGAAAACCAGCACGGCGGCCGGGTGCGGGGCCAGCAGCCACACCAGCCCCAGCTTGATCCCCATCGACAGGGTCGTCTCGAACGGGTGGAAGCGCACGCCGGTCGTGACGTCGAAGCCGGTGTCGGCGTGATGGACGCGGTGCATGCGCCAGAGAACGGGAACGATGTGCAGGAGGCGGTGCTGCCAGTAGATCGCGACATCCAGGATCAGCACGGCGGTGAGGATTTCCAGCCAGGCAGGCCAGGCCAGCCAGCCGTAAAGCCCGCTGCCGTGCATGTGCATGGCGAAGGCCACGGCCAGCACGGGAAAGGCCAGGCGCAGCACCAGGGTGTCAATCACGACCAGCAGGGCATTGGTCAGTTGCCGCATCGACCAGCGACCGTCGCCGCGCGTCGGCCACAGGCGCTGGATGATCAGCAGCAGGGCCAGGGTGGCGAGGAAGATGGTGACGCGGATGATGGGTTCGGATTGCACCAGGATCAAGGTTTCAGGTTTCGGGTTTCAGGTTTCAGGATTCAGGAACCAGGGGCCAGGGGCCAGGGAAAACAATGGGTTACGGTTCGCCAAGCATGTCCACTAATTGAACCTGCCGGTCCAATGGCTCGGGAAGCGCTTTCAATTCGGTAGCCACCCGCGCCATGTCTTCGGCTGTATCGAGATCGGTAAGCGTCGGCAATGATACCCATTTGATGTCGTCTCCAATCGACGACCGGAACGATTGCAGCGTATCAGGCCGACTGTAAGCAACGCGTGTCCATCGCTCCAGCGGTGGGACGTGGTTGGCGCCGAAGGTCCAGAAGCCGCCGTCGCTGGCCGGGCCGTACACCCGCATCGGGAGGTCGCAGGACAGCCAGGCGCAGGCTCGCCCGAGCATCGCCGCGTCGATTTGCGGGGCGTCGGCGCCGAGCAGCAGGCCGGCGCCGTGGTGCGCCACCAGCGTGGCCAGCACGCGGTGCATGCGTTCGCCCAGGCCGCCAGCTCCCTGGTCGATATGCGCGAAGCCCGGCCAATGTTCGGCAGCCTGATCCGCTGGCTCCGCGATCGCCCAGTAGACATGTTTGCTTGCCTCGCCGGCGACCTCCGCGACCGTGGCGGCGCAGTGCCGGTAGAGCGCCTCGGCGCGCTCTGTGCCAAGCGTCGCTGCCAGGCGGGTCTTGACCGGCGACAGGCCCGGTGTCTTGACGAAGATCGCGATCGCGGTCATGACGATTCGGCCCTGATCCTGTCGCGCGCATTCCGGATCAGCCGGCAGGCGGCGACCTGATGCTGCCAACTGGTGCGCAGCCAGCCGCGTTCGGCGTAACGCCGCGCGCTGGTGGCGACACGCAGCCCCATGGGCCGGATCGCCATGCCGGCAGCACGTGCGCGCACGACGAAGTCCAGGTCCTCGCCGCGTTCGAGGTCTTCCCGGAATCCGCCCAGGCTTTGCCACGACGCTGCTGAGACGCACAGCCCCTGGTCACCGTAGGGCAGGCCGAACAGGCGCGAGCGCAGGTTGGCGCCGAGGGCGTTGAGGCGGGTGAGCGCCGGGCCGTCGGGCTGGAACTGCAACCAGCCGTAGCCGATCGCGTCGGGCTCGCTGCGAATGAAGGCGAGCGTTCGCTCGATGGCGTCGGGCTCGGGCAGGCTGTCGGCGTGCAGGAACCACAGCCAGTCGGCGTCAGCCGCTTCGGCACCGGCGTTGAGCTGCCGGCCACGGCCGGCCGGGCCGAGCAGCGTCACGGCATCGCGAGGCAACGCATGCGCCGGTTCGGCGACGGCGCTGACGATGAGCGCACAGTCGGCCGGGCGCCCGTCGAACGCGCGGTACAGGCCGGGGGCGAGGCGATCTCCCGGTCCGACCGGTACGACGATGCTGAGCAGCGAACCGGGCATTGGCTTCAGCGGTGCAGTTCGCCCTCGCGCTCGGGCTGGTAGACAATCTTGTCGACCCGAACGCGCATCGTGCCGCCACCAGGCCGCGGCCAGTCGATGCCCTTGCCCTCCTGCATGCCGAGCAGGGCGCTGCCTACCGGCGCCATCACCGATATCTGCTGCTCCGAATCGGTCAGCCTGGCCGGGTAGACCAGGGTCTTGGTGTAGTCGTGGCCGTCGACCGAAAAGCCCACCGTCGAGTTCATGGTCACGGCGTCGGCCGGTATCTCTGCCGGTTCGGCCACCTTGCCACGGGCCAGTTCGGCTTCGAGTTCAGCCAAGCCCGGGAAGGCGTTGGCCGGCAGGTCGTCGAGCAATTGCTCGAGCCGGTGTAGATCCATCGAAGAGATGGTGATGGGAGGTCTGGTCGTCATGTTTCCTGTCCTGAGGCTTCTGAATGCACGAAAGGCCGACACCGTCACTGCGACGGCTGCCGGCCCTTCCTGTATGCCCAGTGTACTCCCTTCCGGGCGCCGATGGCCGCACGGCTCAGCGTCCACGACGCCATGCGAAGAAGCGCTCGGCCCAGCGCAGGGCGGCTTCGGGCTGATGCGCCTTCTTCCAGTTCCCGGCGGCGAACTTGTTGGCCTCGCTGAAGGTGGGGTAGACGTGGATCGTGCCGAGCAGCTTGTTCAGGCCGAGGCCGTGCTTCATGGCCAGGACGAACTCGGGCAGCATCTCGCCGGCGTGTGCGCCGACGATGGTCGCGCCCAGGATATGGTCCTTGCCCGGCTCGGTCAGCACCTTGACGTAGCCGTAGTCGGCGCTGTCGGCAATCGCACGGTCAAGGTCGTCGAGCCCGTAGGTCGTGACCTCGTAGTCGATCTCCTGCGCCCGGGCCTCGTCCTCGCTCAGGCCCACGCGTGCGACCTCGGGGTCGGTAAAGGTCACCCAGGGAATCACCCGGTAGTCGGTCTTGAACGACCACAGCGGGCTGACCAGGGCGTTGATCGCGGCCGACCAGGCCTGGTGGGAGGCCACGTGGGTGAACTGGTAGGGGCCGGCGGCGTCGCCGCAGACGTAGATGTTGGGAAAGTTGCTGCGCTGGAAGCCGTCGACGTCGAGGCGGCCGGCTTCATCCAGGCGTACGCCCAGCTCTTCGAGACCGTAGCCGCTGGTGCGGGTCTTTCGGCCCAGCGCGACCAGCAGGTGGCTGAACTCGAATGTCACTTCCCGCCCGTCGTGTTCGCAGACCAGGCGCTGGCCGGCTTCGTCGCTTTCCACCCGCAGGGCCTTGTGCGCAGTGGCGACTGTGACGCCGTCTTTCTCGAGGTGTTGCGCCATCAGCGCGCCGGCCTCGGCGTCCTCGCGCGGCAGCAGGCGCTCGGCCATCTCGATCACGGTTACCTTCGACCCCAGCCGGGCTAAGGCCTGCGTGAGCTCGGAACCGATCGGGCCGCCGCCGAGCACGACCAGGCGTTCGGGCAGAGCTTCGAGGTCCCAAAGGGTGTCGCTGGTGAGATAGTCGACTTCCCCGAGTCCCTCGATCGGCGGCACCATCGGCTCGGCCCCGGTGGCGAGCACGATCGAGCGCGCGCTGATGCGGCGTCCGCCGGCCTCGACTTCCCAGGGCGAGACCAGCTTCGCCTCGGCCTCGATGACATCGACGCCCATGTTGCGGTAGCGCTCGGGTGAATCGTGGGGTTCGATTTTTCGTATGACGTCGCGAACACGCGCCATGACATCGCCGAAGTCGAGTTCCGCGCTCATGTTTCGGATGCCGTAGCGCTGGCTGTCGCGCGCCTCGGCCATGATCCTCGCCGTGCGGATGAGGGCCTTGGAGGGCACGCAGCCGGTGTTGAGGCAGTCGCCGCCCATTCGGTTCTTCTCGATCAGCGCGACTTTCGCCTTGACGGTTGCGCCGATGTAGGCCGAGACCAGGCCGGCGGAGCCGGCACCGATGACGACGAGGTTGTAGTCGAAGCGAGCCGGTTTGCGATGTCCGGCGTAAACCTTGCGCGCCTGCAGGATGCGCAGCAGTACGCGCAGTATCAGCGGCAACAGGCCGAGCAGGACAAAGGCGCCGATGAGTCCCGGAGAAAGGACGTCGCCGATCGAGTCGACCTGCGCGAGCTGGGTGCCGGCGTTCACGTAGACGACGGTGGCCGGCAGCATGCCGAGCTGGCTGACCCAGTAGTAGGTCCAGGTGCGGATCGGCGTGAGCGCCATGACCAGGTTGATCACCCAGAAGGGAAAGACGGGCACGAGCCGGAGCGCCAGCAGGTAGAAGGCGCCGTCCTTTTCGACGCCGGCGTTGATCTTGGCCAGGCGCTTGCTGAAGCGCTTCTGGATGGCGTCGCGGAACAGAAAGCGCGCAGCCAGGAAAACCAGCGTGGCGCCGATGGTGCTGGCGAAGGAGACGGCAATCGTGCCCGTGACCACGCCGAACAGCGCGCCCCCGGCCAGGGTGAGAACGGCCGCGCCCGGCACCGACAAGGCGGCCATGACCACGTAGACGAGGACGTAGGCGCCCAGCGCCAGCAGCAGGTTCTCGCGGGTCCAGTCGAGCAGGGCGTCGCGCTGATCGCGCAGGGTATCGAGGTTGAGGTAGGCCTGCAGGTCGAAGATGAAAAAGGCCATCAGGGCGGCAAGGAATGCCGCCGCTACGGCCAGTCGCAGGAGCGTTCGTGAGCTCATCGGGAAACTGCCTGTCTTGAGACGATGGGGCCAGCATACCCGCCGGGCCGTTCAAGGCCCATCAGTGTTTCTACGCAGGTTTGCAGCCGACCGCCACGCGCTCGATACCGGCGAGATCGTGCCGCGATTCCACGCCGACGAATCCGGCACGGGTGAGCAGCTCGCGCACGGCCGCTGCCTGGTCGTGGCCGTGCTCGATCAGCAGCCATCCGCCGGGATCGAGCCGCTCGAAGGCCTGGGGCGCGAGGCGCCTGATCAGATCGAGACCATCGGCGCCGGCGGCCAGCGCCGAGCGTGGTTCGAAGCGCAGGTCACCGCGCTGCAGGTGCGGATCGGTGGCGGCAATGTAGGGCGGGTTGGAGACGACCAGATCGAAGCGTCGGTCGCTCACGGGTTCGAGCAGGTCGCCCGCGAGCAGCTCGACTCCACCGAGCTGGAGGCGCTTGCGGTTGTCGGCCGCCACGACCAGGGCATCGGTGCTGCGGTCCACGGCGCTTATCCGCCAGCCGGGCCGTTCGGCCGCCAGGGTCAGGGCGATGCAACCCGAGCCGGTGCCGACGTCGCACACGCGCGCTTCGGCGGGCAGGCGCAGGGCGAGGGCCAGGTCGATGAGCTGCTCGGTTTCGGGCCGGGGAATGAGCACGCGCGGGTCGACCGCGAACTCGCGGCCGTAGAACTCCCGGCCGCCGCACAGCTGCGCGATGGGATGCCCGTCGAGTCGCTGGTCAACCAGTTGTCGAAGGCGCAGACGGGCCTCATCCGCTATGGCATCGTCGCCGTGGGCGTACAGCCAGCTTCTCTCGCAGGCCAGGGCGCGGCAGCCGAGCAGGTCGGCTTCCAGGCGACTGGCCAGTTTGCGGCGGGCCTCGCTGAGGGCTTCGTTGACGGTCGGCGAACCCGGGTTTCCGTTTTTGCCGGTCGAATGCATCATCCTGCCTGCCGGGTATCGTGACGGTGTCCGCAAACGCGGGCGTTGCGGGCTTGTGAACCATTGATGACCGGGGCATGATAGCGCCACAGCAAATGCTGCGGAGTATTCGGTTCGTGACCAGTCGCCATTGCAGGGAAGAGGTGGGGCCTGGTTCCTTCCGTCGCGGCGCTGCAGCAATCAAAGGGGTTCGATGAGCATGGTTTGCGATCAGCTGCGAATCGCGGCAGGCGCCGTTTGCCTGGCCGCCTGCTGCCTGGCCGTTTTGCCGGCACGGGCCGCCCAGCTCAACCTCGATCACTACGATACCCGAGACGGCATTCCCCAGATCCAGGTCAGCAGCGTGCACCAGGACCCGCTCGGCTATCTCTGGGTGGGCACCTACGGCGGGCTGGCGCGCTACAACGGCAACCGGTTTGCCGTGTTCCGTGCTGAAAGCGGCTTGTCGACGACCTACATCACGATCGTCGATTCGCACGCCGACGGCACGGTCTGGGTGGGAACGGCGCGGGGGCTGTGTCGTTTCGACGGCGCGCGCTTCGAATGCTTCAATCCGCCCGGCCTGGATCAGCTGATGGTGACCGATATCCTGATCGATTCGGACGGGGTCTGGGTCGCCGCCGACGAGGGGCTTTTCCGCTACAGCGACGGTCTGCTCGAAGCGGTCGCGCAATGGCCCGCCGACTCGGGTCCGGTGGCCGTCAATTCCCTCGCCCTCGATGCCAATGGGAGGCTGTGGGTGGCCGCGCAGGCCGGGTTGTTCCGCCTCGACGATGGCGGTCCGCGGCGGGTCGAGTTGCCGACCGCCGACCCGCCCGTCTACGCCCTGGCCTGGCACGAGGACCGGCTCTGGGCGGGAACTGCCGGCCGGCTTTTCACCCTGGATGCCGACGGTGACGAGTTCGAGGAGATGTCTCTTCCCGTGCCCGACGGAACCCGGGTGAGCGATATCGAGTTCGATTCCGAGGGACGCTTGTGGCTCGCCACCCCGGATGGACTGGTGCGCGGCCAACCGGGGCGGCTGCAGCGGTTGACGACCCGCGACGGCCTGCCGAACCGACGCATGCTGGCCGTGGCCGAGGATCGTGAGGGCCTGATCTGGGTGGCCACCGACCAGGGCCTGGTGAAGATTCTTCCCGGGCCCTTCGAGGGCTACTCCGCCGAAAGTGGCCTGCTGGCCTCGTTCGTGCGCACGATCAACGAGGATGATCGCCAGCGCTTGTGGCTGGGAACGCGCGAAGGATTGCAGATCGTCCCTCGCTCGGAGGGGGAATGGGATTTCGCCGCCGCCCGGACGATCCTGCGTGAGGACGGTCTGCCCGACAACCGCGTTTATGCCGTCGAATTCGGGCAACCCGGAACGACCTGGATCGCCACCGCCCAGGGCGTGGTGCAATGGCAGCGAGGGAAGGGCGTGGTCGAGCTGATTGATCGCTCCAGCGGTCTGCCGGAGCAGGAAGTGCACGCCTTGCTGATCGACCGTGCCGAACGGCTCTGGATCAGTAGCACGCGGGGCATCCGCTATCGCGAAGGCGGGGTGCTCGAGACGCCGCCGCAACAGGTCCTGGCCGGCGCATTCGCGCTGCGCATCCGCGAGGATCGCGCCGGGCGGCTGTGGTTTTCGACCTTGCGAGATGGTCTGCTGGTGCTGCACCCCGATGGCCGCCTCGACCAGTACCGCAAGCAGGATGGCCTGACCGACGAGATGCTCTGGGACCTGGCGCCTTCGGCGGACGGCTCGATGTGGGTCGGCAGCAACGGCGACGGCATCTTTCGCGTCTGGCCCGACGGGCGCATCGAACAGTTCACCAGCGCCGAGGGTTTGGCCGACGATTCGGTCTGGCAGGTTCTCGAGGATGATCAGGCCCGGCTCTGGGCCTACACCAACCGTGGGCTTTCGCGCCTGGGCAGTGATGAATTCGTCAACTACACCGAGCGTGACGGTCTCCTGCACCTCGAAGGTGGCGCCACCGGCGCCTACCAGAGCAGCGACGGGCTGCTGTGGTTCGCGTCGGCCGACGGCCTGATGCGCTACGACGCCGAGCGCGAGTACCGCAACAGCCTGCCGCCGCCGGTCGTGGTCGAATCGGCGATGCTCGATCGCGAGGCCGTGCCCCCCGGGCAACGACTTCCCTACCGGTCGGGCAGCCTGGTGTTCAACTTCGCCGGCCTGAGCTTCCAGGACGAGGCGGCAGTGAGTTTCAGGTACCGGCTCACCGGGGCCACGGATCGCTGGTCGGATCCCACGGACAACCACCAGGTGGCCTACGCCAACCTCGGCCACGGCGACTACGTATTCGAGGTCGTGGCCGCCAACCCCGACGGCGTCTGGAGCCCCGAGCCCGCGAGTTTCGCGTTCGTTGTCGCCAAGCCCTTCTGGGCAAGAACCTGGTTTCTGCTTGTGCTCGGACTGGGGCTGGCCGGCCTGGTCTGGCTGGGCGTTCACCTGCGCCTGAGGCATATCGAGCTCACGCGCAGGCGACTGCAGGAGACCGTCCGGCAAAGGACAGCGGAACTCAGCGAGGCCAATCGCCGCCTCAAGCGCGTGGCCCGAACCGACCAGTTGACCGGCCTGCCCAACCGACGCTACCTGTTTGACCGGATCGGCGAAGACGTAGCGCAGAGCAGACGGGCCCATTTCGACGGGGCGCCCAGCAACGGCGATATGGCCTTCGTGATGATCGATCTCGACGATTTCAAGCGAATCAATGACGAGCACGGGCATGACTGCGGTGACCAGGTGCTGGCGGAGTTCAGCCGGGTGGTTTCCGATCAGCTGCGCGAGAGCGACTACATGATTCGCTGGGGGGGCGAAGAGTTCATGGTGGTGGCCTGCCAGACCGCATGCGACCGGGCCTGGCAGATCGCCGAGCGCATCATTCACTCGGTCCGGGCCGCCGAGATTCGCCTCGACGATGAAGGCGAGCGCATTGCCGTGACCTGCTCGGCGGGAATCGCCTGCTACCCGTTCGGCCGACCCGTCGACGCGCTCGACTGGGAGCAGGTCGTACAGCTGGCGGATGCCGCCGTCTACCAGGCCAAGACCGAAGGGCGCGATCGCTGGGTGCAGCTGTTGCCCGGCGACGATCTCGATCCGGCTTCGTTCGACAACTTCGTCGGCGCGGTCAAGGCGCGCTGCGGAGAACTGGTCGAGACGGGGCAGTTGCGTCGAGTCAGCGGGCGCTAGGCGGTTCGGTGGAAAGCTTTGATCGGAACTGTTGCGGGGGGGGCTTGGGAAATGGTGGCCGGGGACGGAACCGAAGGTCGCTGACCTCGCGTCAGCAATCTAACCGCCCGGCGAAGCCGGAGTTGGCGGTTCGGTGGAACGCGTTTAGCGAAGTCTTTGGGGGTGAATCTGGGAAATGGTGGCCGGGGACGGAATCGAACCGCCGACACGGGGATTTTCAATCCCCTGCTCTACCAACTGAGCTACCCGGCCTTGCCGTTTCTGGCGCTCCCGACCCGTGGCCGGGAAGCCGCACATTAAACCTTTTTCGGCCCTGGAAGTCAACCACCGATTCCGGGGCACTTTTTCGAGTTCACGGCGTCAACATCCAATAGACCATTTCGATGAGATCGAAAATGCGAAAACTCCTGCTGATCCTTTCGACGCTGCTGATCGCCGCCTGCGCCGCTTCCGGTGATTCGAACCAGCGTGACCGGGCCGGGGAAATGGCCGTCTACGAACGCCATGCCGGCGCCGCACAAAGCTGGGTGCGTTACACGAGCATCCGAAACTGGTGGGCGGTGGGCCGTCACTCGGTGGTGTTCGAAATGGATCGCTCCCGCCACTACCTGGTCGAACTGATCGGCGCCTGCGACCTCGAGCTCGATAGCGCGATCACGCTGCGCCTGGCGTCGAGCCGCCGCAACGTGCTGGGTGAACTCGACGATGTCGTCGTGCGGGGGCGGACCTGCCAGATCCAGTCCATTCGCCGGCTGGACTTCGAGGCGGTCGAGTCCGAACTCGAGTCAAGCCCGGACAAGCAAGACACGATCCGCGTCGAATCGGCCGATCAGTCCTCGGGCGGCACGTAGCCCTCGGCTTCATCGACATCCCCGCCGAAGAGAAACGCTTCGGCCTGCGCTTCCAGGTACTTGCGGTGTTCCGGGTCGATCGGGCTGAGGCGCTTCTCGTTGATCAACATGGTCTGGTGCTGGAGCCACTTCTGCCAGGCCTCCCTGGAGATGTTGTCGTAGATCCGCTGCCCCAGCTCGCCGGGCAGGGGTGGACGGGGCAGGCCTTCGGCCTCGCGATCGAGGTAGCTGCAGTGAACGGTTCGTTCGCTCATTTGGTCGTCAATCCTTGCGAGTTCGAGTGCATGGTAATGCGTTCTCAGTCGAGGCGTTCGAGCACCTTGCGCACCGGCTGGGGTAGCCCGCGATCGAGCGCTTCGTCTCGCTGCATCCAGGCCCGGTCGGCGGCCTCTTCGATGGCTGTGGAAACCCCGATCAGCGTCCGTTCGAAGCGGATTTCCAGCGTAAAGTGGGTGAACTGGTGACGGACGGGCGCCGGCGGCGGGCGTATTTCGGCCGGTTCCGATAGTGTGGCCTCGCCGCTTTCGGGTAGCGACCAAAGGCCACCCCAGATGCCGGCGCCGGGGCGCCGCTGCATCAGGATCTCGCCGCGTTCGTTTTCGATGATCAGCAGCGTGGCGCTGCGATGGGGTTTCTCTTTCCTGGGTTTCGGCGTGGGCAGCTCGCCGACGCGCCCCTGCTTGCGGGCGATGCAGTCGGCGCTGACCGGGCAGTGCTCGCAATCGGGCCGGCGCGGCGTGCACAGCGTGGCGCCCAGGTCCATGATCGCCTGCGTGTAGTCCGCGGCGCGATCTTCGGGCGTGCGGTCTTCGGCTTCGTTCCACAACTGCCGCAGCACGGCGCTGCGGCCGGGCCAGCCCTCGATACCGGCGTGGCGGGCAAGAACCCGCTTGACGTTGCCGTCGAGAATCACCGCCCGGCGATCGTGGGCCTGCGCGACGATGGCGTTGGCAGTGGATCGGCCGATGCCCGGCAAGGCTTCCATCGCCTCGGCGTCGTCGGGCAGGGCGCCTTGGTGTTCACTCATGCAGCGCTGCGCGGCGGCGTGCAGGTTGCGCGCCCGGGCGTAGTAGCCCAGCCCGGACCAGCGCGAAAGCACATCGTCGATTTCGGCGTGGGCCAGGGATTCCAGGTCGGGAAAAGCGGCCATGAAGCGCTCGAAGTAGGGGATGACGGTTGCGACCTGCGTCTGCTGGAGCATGATCTCGGCGACCCAGACGCGATACGGCGTGCGGTTCTGCTGCCAGGGGAGGTCGTGGCGGCCGTGGGTGGACCACCAGGTCAGGAGTCGGGTGGCGAAGTCGGAGTCCGGGGCGCTGTCTATCATTGCGGCCCTGATCAGACCTTTCGTGAATCGTGAATCGTGAATCGTGAATGGATTCGAGTGGCGCCATTTACGATTGACGATTCACGATTCACGAAGCGCCCGAAAGGAAGCGCTCTTTGGTTGTATGCCGATGGTGGATCTATCGGCATTCTTCAGGATTCCACCGGCAGAATCGCATGGACGAAGGTGCCGGCGTCGAATGGGCGCAGGTCGGCGGCCGATTCGCCCACGCCGATGAATCGGATGGGAATGTTCATTTCCTCGGCAATGGCGAACAGCACGCCGCCGCGGGCGGTGCCGTCGAGCTTGGTGACCGTGATGCCGGTCAACGCTGCCGCGTCGTTGAACTGCCGCGCCTGTGCCAGGGCGTTCTGGCCGGTGCCGGCGTCGACCACCAGCATGGTCTCGTGCGGCGCCTCGGGATCGATCTTCTTCATCACGCGGATGATCTTCGAGAGCTCGGCCATCAGGTTGGCCTGGGTGTGCAGGCGACCGGCCGTGTCGGCGATCAGTACGTCGACGCCGCGCGCCTTGGCCGAGTGCAGCGCATCGTAGATGACCGCGGCCGTGTCGGCGCCGGATGCCTGGGCGACCACCGGCACGTCATTGCGCTCGCCCCAGGCCTGGAGCTGCTCGACGGCGGCAGCGCGGAAGGTGTCGCCGGCGGCCAGCATGACGGACTTGCCTTCGTCGAGGTAGCGCCGCGCCAGCTTGCCGATGGTGGTGGTCTTGCCGACGCCGTTGACGCCCACCATGAGGATCACGAACGGCTTCTTTTCCGGGTCGACGGCCAGGAAGTCCTCGCAGGGCTCGATCAGGTCGTAAAGTTCGGCCTGGACCGCCGGCAGCACTTGCGACGGCTCGCTGATGACACCCTGGTCGACCCCGTCACGCAGGCGCTCGACGATCCGGGTCGTTGCGGCCACGCCGACATCCGCGGTCAGAAGGGTGGTTTCGATCTCCTCGATCAGGTCTTCGTCGATTCGTTCGGCCGCGCTGAGCAGGCCGAACAGGCCGCCGAGGCTGGAACGGGTGCGTTCGAGGCGTTTCTCCAGCGGATCGCCGCCGGACTGCTCGACCGGGCGAACCTGGGTGGTTTCGACGCCTTTGCCGGATTTCTTGCGTTTGAAGATCGAGAACATCGGGGTTACGGGTTACGGGTTACGGGTTACGGGTTACGGGTTACGGACCACGGACCACGGACCACGGACCACGGACGTCTGTGATGCGACCGGTTATGCTATCACCCCGATGAAGGGCAGAATCAGGATAATCAGCGGGCAATGGCGCGGTCGCAAGCTGGCCGTGCCGGACCGGGCGGGGCTGCGGCCCACCGGCGACCGCGCGCGTGAGACCTTGTTTAACTGGCTGCAGGCTGTTGTGCCGGGCGCGCGCTGTCTCGACCTGTTTGCCGGCACCGGTGCGCTGGGACTCGAAGCGCTTTCCCGCGGCGCGGCTTCGGCGGTGTTCGTCGAGCGCGATCGGCAGCTGGTCGCGGCCCTGCGCGCGATCGCCGCTGAGTGGCCGGGTGGTGAGCGCATGGAGATCGTGCAGGCCGATGCCCTGCGCTGGCTCGCCGACGCGCGTCGGCGCTTCGACCTGGTTTTCATCGATCCACCGTTCACTGACGGATTGCAGGACAAGGTGCTGCGACTGCTCGAGCGAGACGATCGACTGGCCGCCGCTGCCCGCGTGTACATCGAACAGGACGCCCGCGACCCCGAGATCGATCCCGGCGAAGGCTTCGAGTTGTTGCGCGCCCGGACCCTGGGCGATGTGCGCATGACGCTTCTCGCCCGCGTCTGAACCCAGCCTTGTCCTCACCGGGCAGGTTGCGGGAGGCGGTTATAATGCGTGTTCACTCAGCTCGAGACGCAATCGATGCCCCAGCCCGATTACGGCCTCGCCGTTTATCCCGGCACCTTCGACCCGCTGACCAACGGTCACACCGACCTGATCGCGCGTGCCTCGCGCATGTACCGCCGCATCATCGTCGCCATCGCCGAGAGTCCGCACAAGAAGCCGTCTTTCGGCCTGGGCGATCGCATCGGCCTGGCCAGGGCGGTGCTCGACGAGGAAGGCCTCGAGAACGTCGAAGTAGTCGGGTTCAACAATCTCCTGGCGCATTTCGTGGTCGAGCATGATGCCGGTGTCATCCTGCGCGGCCTGCGTGCCGTTTCGGACTTCGAGTACGAGTTCCAGCTCGCCTCGATGAACCGGCACCTGATCGAGGACGTCGAAACCGTCTTCCTGACGCCGGCCGAACAGTACAGCTTCATCTCCTCGTCGCTGGTCAAGGAGATTGCCCGCCTGCAGGGCGATGTCAGCCGCTTCGTTCATCCGCGGGTTTCCGAAGCGCTTCGTGATCGGTACGCGTGAGCGGCGGTTCGATCAGTTCGGGAAACCCAAGAAGATCCGGAACCACCGAAGACACTGAAGACACCGAAGAAAACATCATCAGGACAAGGGACTGACTCACCGACCACCGTTCACCTTCCTGAGACATTGACGATCTTTCGGTGATTTCGGTGTCTTCGGTGGTTCCACGCTTTTGTACTAGGCTAGGGCCTCTGTACGAACTTTTGTGTTGCCACGGCCCAGCCCGGGTCCCACACGGAATCAATCAATGAACTCAGCAATTCGATCGACGATCTTTCTCATACTGTCGCCACTGCTGGTCGCGCAGGTCTCGGCCGAAGGCCCCGGCAAGGCGGCGATTTCGAGTGCGCACGAGCTGGCCACGCAGGCCGGCGTCGAGATTCTCGAGAAAGGCGGCAATGCCTTTGACGCTGCCGTTGCCGTGTCGGCTGCCCTGGCAGTGGTCGAGCCCGAATCCTCGGGCGTCGGCGGCGGCGGATTCTGGCTGCTTCATCGAGCCGCCGATGATCATGCGGTGATGGTCGACGGGCGCGAGACCGCGCCGGCGGCATCCACCGCGGACATGTACCTCGACGAGGACGGCGAGGTCGACCGCGATCTCGCCGTCAATGGTGCGCTCGCGGGCGGCATTCCCGGCGCGCCGGCCGCCTGGGCGCATATCGCCGACACTTACGGCACGCTGCCCCTTGCCGAACTGCTGGCGCCGGCCATCCGCCTGGCAGAGGAGGGCTTTCCGGTCGACGCCAAGTACCAGGCCCTGCTCAACTTCCGGGCTCACGTGATGATGCGCTGGCCCGAGACCGCGGCCATCTTCATGCCCGACGGGGAAGTGCCCGACATCGGCGACACCATCCGCAATCCCGACCTGGCCGATACGCTGCGAGTACTGGCCGAGCGCGGGCGGGACGGCTTCTATCGCGGCGAACTGGCACAGAAGCTGGTCGAGGGCGTGCGCGCCGCCGGCGGGATCTGGACGACCGATGATTTCGCCGCCTACGAAGTGGTCGAGCGCGAACCGGTGCGTACCAGCTATCGCGGCTACGAGCTGATCACCGCCACACCGCCGTCTTCGGGCGGTATCGCAATCGGCCAGATGCTCGAGATCGTCGAACCCTTCGACCTGGCCGGCATGTCGCGGGCCGATCGCGTCCACGTGCTGGCCGAGGCCATGCGTCGGGCCTACCGTGATCGAGCGCTTTACCTGGGCGATCCGGATTTCGTCGACATTCCCACCGAAATGCTGTTGAGCGAGGACTACGCGGCCGGCCTGCGGACCACCCTGCGCATGGATCGCGCCACGCCTTCGTCCATGCTGGCGGCCGATCCGGACCGGCTCGGTGCCGAAAGCGCCGACACCACGCATTTTTCCCTGGTCGACGCCGAGGGCAACATGGTTTCGGCCACGCTGACGGTCAACCTGCCGTTCGGGGCGGCCTTTGCCCCGCCGGGTACGGGGGTGCTGGTCAACAACGAGATGGATGATTTCTCGGCCAAGGCGGGCGAACCCAACGCCTACGGCCTGATCGGTTTCGCCGCCAACGCGATCGAGCCGCACAAGCGCATGCTCTCGTCGATGACTCCGACCATTGTCGTCGGCGATGAGCGCACCGCGGTGCTCGGCACGCCGGGCGGGTCGCGCATCATCACCATGGTGTTGCTCGGCATTCTCGACTTCGTCGACGGCAACGGCCCGGAAAGCTGGGTCGCGATGCCGCGCTTCCACCACCAGTACCTGCCCGACGAAATCTCGATCGAGCCCGACGCCCTCGACGACGGTGAAATCGAGGCCCTGGAAGAAAAGGGGCATACGGTGACCGTGCGAAACCGCACCTGGGGCAACATGCACGGCGTGATGTGGAACCGCGAGACCGGTGAAGTCGAAGCCGCGCACGATCCGCGGTGGGAGTCCGGTGGGGCGGTGGTGGTTGAGATCGACTGAAACGATTGTCTTTCCAGGGCGTTTTTAATTACCAAGAACCAAGCACCAATTTTCAAACAATTTTCAATGATCGAAATTCCAACCCAATAAGCTCGGGTAGTTTTCACACTCCTTTGCACGGGAACGCCTCCTCCCTGATCCCCGTATTTGGAGGGTGCCCAACTGGACACCGCCCGCATTGACGGGGAGTTTCCAGGCCGCAGAAGGAAGCGGCTCGGACGCGTCCGGCACCGTTTGGGATATTGAAAATTGGGTCATTGGCGTTTGTTTGATAATTGGTATTTGGTACTTGGAAATTGGCTTTCGTGACTCTTCAGGGTCAAGTTGTGACGACGATCACGGAAAGCGCGCTGTGCTTTCGGCTAAAGTATCCGCCACGCATCCGGATTGCCGCTTATGGACAGCAATGCCGGGGGGACCATGCGCGATGTCGTTCAGGGGAGCGACGATCGCATTTTTGCCGACCGCTGGGAGGATGACTCGAGCGCCGGTCCCGATTTCGCGCGGCGGATCCTCGAGCGAGCCACCTACGGCGCCCGGCCGGAAGATGTCGATGCGTTCCTGTCCCTGGGAAGCAACGACTCGGCGCGACTGACCGCCTGGCTGGACGAGCAGCTGGCCTGGCAATCACTCGCCGATACCGACCTCGACCAACGCCTGGCCGCGGCCGGCTACCAGACGCTCGACAAACCCATGGCCCAACTGTGGGCCGACCACGTCCGCGGCGATGCCGAACGCTACCTGCCCGCGGCCGAGACCGAGGCGGCCCGCATCCTGCGCGCCGTCTATTCCCGCCGGCAACTCTACGAGCTGATGGTGGAGTTCTGGCACGACCACTTCAACGTCGCCGGCTGGGACTTCTCGATTGCGCCGCTGCTCGTCCACCACGACCGGGAAGTCATCCGGCCCTTCGCCCTGGGCAACTTCCGCCAGATGCTCGAGGCAGTGGCCCGCTCCCCGGCGATGCTGCACTACCTCGACAACAAGGACAATCGGGCCGGCGGCTACAACGAGAACTGGGCGCGTGAATTGCTCGAACTGCATACCCTTGGATCCGACGTCTACTTTCCAGGCGCCTCGCACGGCGAGATCGAGATCGGAGAGGACGGCCTCGCGGTCGGGTACAGCGATGCCGACGTTTACGACGTCGCCCGCTGCTTCACCGGCTGGACGGTTCGCAACGGTCACTGGCAGTTGCCCGACATCCCCGAATACGACACCGGTGAGTTCGTCTACTTCGGCAACTGGCACGAGGGCGGCAACAAGTACGTGCTGGGCAGCTGGATCGGGCCGTTGGGGCAACTGGAAGCCTCGCTGGCCATGGACTTCATGTGCATGCACCGGCAGACCGCCCGCCACCTGTGCGAGAAGATCTGCCGCCGGCTGATCGACGACGATCCACCCGATGCCCTGGTCGAATCGGCCGCCACGTTGTGGCAGGACAACTGGCAGGCCGACGATCAGATCGCGATCGTGGTCCGGCACATCCTGACTTCGCCGGGCTTTCTCGAGGGCGCGGGCGCGAAGACCCGACGGCCCTTCGAGTTGATGTGCGCGGCCCTGCGCAAGACCGCGGCCGAGATCGAGCCCGATCCGGGCGGCGGCTGGAACCCTTACGGCGAGCTGCTCTCGCGCCTGCGACAGGCCGGGCACGGCTGCTTTCGCTGGCCCGCACCGGACGGTTACCCGGACCGGGCCGACCGCTGGACTTCGGCCTCGGTGATGGGGCAGAGCTGGCGCCTGCTCAGCCGCATGCCGGAGCTTCAGGGCGACGACGACGAGCTCTTGATGCGCATCCAGGATCTCACCCTGGCGGGGCTTCCCGCGCCGTCGCAGCGCAACGCCGAGGGGCTGGTCGATTTCTGGCTGCAGCGCCTGCTCGGCCGGCCGGTGGCGACATCCCGCCGCGACGAGCTGATCGACTTCCTGCGGCAGAACGCCGCGGCCGACGCCGCCCTGGACATTACCAGCGGCTATCCGGCCGGCAACTGGAGCGGCGGAGATCTCAGCGCCCATTACACGCCGGCGCGACTGCGCGCCACCGTGGCCATGATGATGATGCTGCCGGAGTTCTACCAGCGATGAGACGTCGACAGTTCCTGCAGGGCTGCTGTGCCGCCGCTCTGGCCGGCGCGGTTCCCCTGACGACTTTCTGGCGTCCGGCCTTGGCCGCCGGCCGGACCAGCAACGACGTGATCGTCTACGTCTTCCTGCGCGGCGGCATCGATGGACTGCACCTGGTTGTGCCCTACGCCGGCCCGGAACGGGGGCACTACCAGCTGCTGCGCGACAACCTGGCCATTCCCGAATCGAGGCTGCGGCCGCTGAGCTCGCAGTGGGGCCTTCATCCGCGGGCCGGCGGTTTCGCCGGCGACACGGCCGATAGCGCGCCCAAATGGCTGCACCGGCTCTGGCAGGACGGACAGCTGGCCGTCGTCCAGGGTGCGGGCATGCCCGAGCATCTCTCGCGCAGTCACTTCGATGCGCAGGCCTGGATCGACCTGGGCACGCCCGGCGACAAGAGCACGCCCGACGGCTGGCTGACGCGCTACCTGGCCGCGGCCGACGGCCTGCCCACGGCCGACATCGCGCCGGTTTTCGGCTTCTCCGACACCCGGCCCATGTCGCTGATGGGCTCGGCGGCGGCGCTGACGGTGGCCACGCCCGACGCCTTCCGGGTCGACGGATTTCACTGGTCCTGGGGTTCGAGCGATCCTGATCTGGCCGGGCACGAGGGCGCGCACCATCGCCTCGCCGCCTTGTGGGCCGGCGGCGGCAGCGGGGCCTTGCTTCAGTCCGGCCGCGATACCGCCGAGGCGCTCGAGCAGATGCGCGAGATGAATTTTTCCGACTATCAGCCTGAAGGTGGCGCCGATTATCCCGGCGGCACCCTGGGCGACCAGTTCCGCAGCCTGGCGCAGCTGGTCAAGGAAGACATGGGGATCGTCGCTGCCACCGTCGACTACGGCGGCTGGGATACGCACGCCGGGCAGGGCATGCCGCAACCGGGCGATCCCAACCACTACGACTACTACGGCAACCGGGTCGAGGAACTCTCGCGCGCCCTCGGCGCCTTCTACACCGACCTGGCCGACTCGTCGCTGGGCAACCTGATGAACCGTGTCAACGTGGTCGTCGTCAGCGAGTTCGGGCGCAAGGTCCGGCCCAACGACGCCGGCGGCACCGACCACGGCCATGGCAATGTCATGCTGGCGCTGGGCGGGCAGGTCAACGGCGGTTTCCACGGCAGTTTTCCCGGCCTCGACGGCTCGGCCCTGTTCGAGGGACAGGACGTTGCCACGACCACCGACTACCGGCAGGTGCTGGCCGAGGCGCTGGTCCGGCGCATGGGCCTGGCGCCGTCCGCGCTGGAGAGCGTGTTTCCCGCCCTGGGGAGCTATTCGCCGCTGGGTGTGTTCGCCGCGTCCTGAAGACCGCGAGCCTCGAGCAAAAAGCGAACTTCCGGATCCCGACCGCGGAATTCGCGCCAGGATTCCATCGGGTCGCGCGCGTTGCCGCGCGAGAGGACTTCCTCGCGCAGGCGAACGGCCAGCGCCTGGTTCGTCAGGCCCGCTTCCTCGAAGGCCGCGAAAGCGTCGGCGGCCAGCATCTCCGACCACAGGGTGCGAAAGTCGCCGCCGCGACGCTGGCTGGCGAACAGGCTGGCCAGCCCGCCGCCGTGGTGCCGGGGCGAAATCATGGCCGGCAGGTCCAGGCGCTCGCGCACCCGCTCCTCGGCCGTTTCCAGGTCGGGTACTTCACCGGCTTCGGCACCGTGGAGCGCGAGGTCGAGCTCGATGGCCGCCAGCAGCTCGATCGTTTCGAGCCCGCTGGTCAGCTCGGCGCGGCGCTGCAGGGCGCGGATGCCGTCGTCGTCGATCTGTTCGCCGGTTTCGTGGTGCCGCGCATAGCTGCGCAGGATCTCGGGCGCGACGGAGAAGCGCTCCAGCAGCAGTGCGGGAAACTCCACGAAGTCCGGCGGCACGTTGGTGCCGGCCAGCGCGGCGTGATCCACGTCCGACAGCAGGGCGTGAAGGGCGTGTCCGAACTCGTGAAAGACCGTGCGTGCCTGCTGGGCCGACAACAGGGCGGGCATGCCGGCCGCCGGCGGGCTCACGTTGGCGATCACGGCAGTGACCGGCTGGATGCGCTCATCGCCCTCGCGGCCCTGCAGGCGGTAATGGGAAGTCCAGGCGCCGCCCTGCTTGCCTTCGCGGTGGATGAGGTCGAAATAGACGATGCCGAGTGTCGATCCACCGGCATCCCGCACCTCGAAGGCCGAAGTGTCCATGTGCCAGCCGGGAAGCTCGCTGCGGGGGTGGAAGGTCAGGCCCCAGAGCCGGTTGGCCAGGTTGAACAGGCCGTCCTGGACCTGCCCGATCTCGAGGAACGGTCGCAGCGGCTCGGCATCATCGGCGAGGTCGGATTCGATCAGTCGTTCGCGGTAGTACCACCAGTCCCAAGGTTCGAGCGTGCCTTCGATGCCGTCTTCGGCGGCCAGGGCTTGCAGTCTTCGAGTTTCTTCCCGGGCCTTGTCGCGCGCCGCGTCGGTCAGGGTCTCGAGCAGGGCATCGAGTTCGGCGCGATCATCGATGGTGGCGTCGTCGAGCAGGAAATCGATATGCGAGGCATGGCCCAGTATCTGTGCGCGTTGTGCACGTAGATCGGCCAGTCGTTCGATCAGGCGGCCGAGATCCTCGTCGTTCCGGCGCAGGTCCTCATAGCGCGTCATCCAGGCGCGGTAGAGCTCGCGGCGCTCCTCCCGGCCCGGGAAGTGGCGCATGAAAGGGTAAAAGCTGTGGGCGTGAAGGGTGAAGACCCAGCCTTCGCTGTGTCCGCGATCTAGCGCCGAGCGGCGGGCCAGGGTGACCAGGCTTTCGGGCAGGCCTTCCAGGCGTTCTTCGTCTTCGATCAGCAGTTCGTGGCGGTGCGTGGCCGAGCGCCTGGTGCGGGCATAGCGGTGATCGAGTTCGTCGATGCGGCGGTCGATCTCGGCAAGCTCGTTGCGTTCACGCTCGGCCAGGTGTGCGCCGGCGCGAAGGAAGCGGCGGTAGGTTTCGTCGACCAGTCGGCGCTGCTGGGGTCCGAGGGCCTGCATCTGCTCACCCTCGCGAACCTGCTCGATCCGCTCGAACAGGTCCCGGTCGTGAAGCACGCGACGCTGGTGTTCACCCAGCAGGCGAGTGAACGCTTCCTGGTCCGGGTCGGCGGCCTCGTCGTCGCCGACGGCGACCAGGCCGTACCAGAGTCGCGCGATGCGGGCGACGTCGCGGCCGGATTGCTCCAGCGCCAGAACGGTGTTCTCGAAGTCGGGATCGGCCGAGTTCCCGGCGATTTCGGCAACGCGCTCATCGGCGCCCTCGAGCGCCTGCTCGAGGGCCGGAAGAAAATGCTCGGCGCGAATCCGGTGGAAGGGAGGCACGCCGAACGGGGTGTTCGGGCTCTCGGCGATCGGATTCTCGGTCGGAGCCGTGCGGTCGACGCGTTCGCGCACCGCCCCCGGGCCCTGGTCTTCATCCGGCTCACAGCCAGCCAGGACGAGGGCGCAAGCGGCCAGGACGAACAAGCGGAAGATGCTGCGGGGGAGGGGGGCGAGTCGATTCATGGAGACGAATTCTACCAGCCGGATTCGGCGCCCGGTTCCGAACTTGCTATGCTGCATGGAAAATCGACGCGAAGGTGGCGGTAATGACTATCAGGAAATTGCTCGTTTTCGGTGCCACCGGCACCCAGGGGCACCCGGTGGTGGAGGCGGCGCTCGAGGAAGGCCTGTCGGTACGCGCGGCCACGCGCGATCTCGACGAGGCCGAGGAGAAGTTGCCCGGCCGCGTGGAGAAGGTGCGGGCCGATCTGCTCGATGCCGAGGACGTGCACGATGCTGCCGAGGGCGTCGAAGCCATCTTCTTTCATCTGCCGGCCATGCCGGACGCGCCCGAGGCGGAAAGGGCGGTGGACCACGTTCTGGCCGCCGCTTCCGCGCAGGGCGTGGCCCGGATCGTGTTCACCACCGGCGGCTATTGCGGCGAACAGATGCCCCCGGGCGAGTTCGTCGACGCACTGCGGCGATTGTCCGACCGGATCCTGTCGGCCGATGTCCCGGCGGTTGTCCTGCGGCCGACGCTCTACCTGGCCAACCTGGTCTGGCCGCACCTGTTCCGCGAGGTTCGCGATTACGGACGGTTGACTTACCCGCCCCTGGGTGCCGATCGGCGCTTGAACTGGACCGCGACCGAAGACCAGGGCCGGATCGCCGTCGCCTGCCTGAAGGCGGACGTGGCGGGGGAAGCCATCGATATCGCCAGCCCCGAGGCGATTACCGGCCCGGAACTGTGCCGGCTGCTGGCAGAGATTCACGGACGCGAGGTGCATTTCGCCCCGCAGAGCATCGACGAGTTCGCCAACACCATGAGTCATCTTTCCGGCAGTGCGCACGTCGCGCAGCTGATTGCCGGGCTTTACGAGGGTTACGCGAGCCTCGACGAAGGGCCGCTGGTCGACACCGATGCCCTCCAGCGGCGGCTGGACGTCAGGCTCACCCCGGTCAGCCGCTGGGTGCGCGACAGGCTGGGTTACCTGTTGTCGCTCTACGCCTGATCAGTTCTCTGTGCCGTTGTCCCAGTCGTCGTCCCAGTCGTCGTCGATGAACGAGTCGTAGTCCGGCGTGGCGTTCCCGCCGTTGCTGACGGCATGGTCGCGACGCTGCAGCCAGCCGTCGCGCATGAAAGTGTAGGGATCGAAGGCCGATCGAATGTCCTCGTCGAGCGGCAGCATGGCGTGGCGCATCTGGACGACGTTGAGGCCGATGAGCCCGTAGGTGGTCTCGTCGAGGGTCCAGCGCCAGACGAAGTCGGCGTAGCCGTCCGGCACGCGCCCCAGGCCGTCGCGCACGGTCGACGGGCCCATCAGCGGAAGGATGAAGAAGCGGCTGTCCTCCCAGCCCCATACGGCCATGGTCTGGCCGAAATCCTCGCTGAAATCCTCGACCTCGGCCCGCGAGGCCATGTCGAACAGACCGCCCAGGCCCAGGGTCGAGTTGACCAGGAAGCGCGTCAGTTCGGTGCCCGCATCGCCGGGCCGTCCCTGCAGGAGCAGGTTGGCCTGGTCGACCGGAGAACGGATATTGGTGAAGAAGTTACGGATGCCGCGCCGCGCCGGTGCGGGCGTGACCTTGCCGTAGCCGATCGCCAGCGGACGTATCAACACCTGGTCGACCGCCGAGTTGAACTTGAACATGTTGCGGTTGTACGGTTCCCAGGGGTCGCGCGGGTGGCGCTCGTCCGGCGGTGGCGCGGTCGTGGCGCAGCCGGCCAGCAGCAGGCCGGCGAGCGGCAGTAAGAAACCTGATTTCATGATGTCTCCGGTCCGGCGCTGTCGCCGGATTCGCTGTCCGGCCAGCCCAGCAGCGGTGCCACGCCGGTCAGGCGGGCAATGACGCGCAGGCTGTCGGGTGGTTGTTCGAAACGTATCTCGTGCCCGCGCTCGCGGGCGCTCGCCTGCCACTCGAGGAGCAGCGCCAGGGCGCTGGCGTCGACGCTTTCGACGTCCGCCAGGCTCACGCTTGCGGGTGCTTCGGCGCCGTCGAAGCGCTTGCGATGGCGCCGCTCGAGTTCGGCGACCTCCGGCGCCGTCAGCCGGCCTTCCAGGCGCAGGACGTCAGTGGATTCAGGCATCGACTTCCACTTCGTACTGGCCGCTTTCGAGGCGCTCGAGTACGTCCTCGAAGCTCGACTGGCGAATTTCCTGGTCGATCTGCGAGCGGAAGGTGGCGACATACGAGATGCCCTCGACAATGACGTCGAATACCTTCCAGCCCTCGTCGGTCTTGCGCAGGACGTAGTCGACCGGCGCGCGCTCGCCGTTATCGAGCTCGACGCGCGTTCGAACGCGCGTCTGGCGATCACTGTTGTCCCCGGCCAGCGGCAGGATTTCGACCCGCTCCTTGAGGTTGTAGTCGAGCAGGGCCGTGGCGTAGCGGTCGAGCAGCTGTTCGGCCAGGGCATCGGCAAAGGCCTCGATCTGCTCGCGGTCCTTGCCGCGACCGTGGCGGCCGAGCACCAGCCGCGCCGAGTAGATGTGGTCGATCGTCGGCAGGAGAATGGCCTTGACGTCGCGCTTGAGCGACTCGGGATTCTTGCGGTAGTCCTTGCGATTGTCCTCGATTCGATCAGCCAGCTCATTGTTGCTTTCGCTGATGACCGATACCGGATCCTCGGCGGCCAGGCCGGTACCCGTGGCAAGAATCAGCGTCAAAAGAATGGCACGCATCATTGTTCTCCTTGTCCTTCGCTTTCGTCTTCGCTATTGAACATGTATCGGCTGATCAGTTGCTCGAGCACCATGGCCGAACTGGTGATCAGGATTCGATCCCCTTCCTGCAGCGCCTCGGGTGATCCGCCGGGCTCGAGCCCCACGTATTGATCGCCCAGGATGCCGCTGGTCAGGATCGAGGCCGAGCTGTCTTCGGGCAGATTGTCGTAGCGCTGGCTGATCTGCAGCGTCACGTTGGCCTCGAAAGTTTCGGGGTCGAGCTCGATCGATTCGACCATGCCGATCGGAACCCCGCCCATGCTGACCGTCGCCCTCGGCTTGAGGCCGCCGATGTTCGAGAAGCTCGCCTTGAGCTGGTAGCTTTCGCCGGAGACCACGCCCCGGTCGGTGGCGTGAAGGGCCAGGAAGACCAGCGCGGCGATGGCCAGCAGCAGGAAGATTCCGGCGGTTAGTTCGATCTGGTGGGAAGATTTCATGGTGTTTGCGTCTTTAGAGCATGAATGCCGAAAGGATGAAGTCCAGCACGAGTACGGCGATGGCCGTGGCGATCACCGTCTGTGTGGTGGCCAGGGCCACGCCCTCGCTGGTGGGTCGGGCCGACCAGCCGAACCACACGGCCAGCCAGGCGGCCACGAAGCCAAAGAAAACCGCCTTGAGCATGCCGCCGCCGAAATCGCGCACCAGTTCCACCGATGACTGCATGTTGGCCCAGAAAGTGATCGGATCGCTGCCCATCAGGAATACGGCGAAAAAGATGCCGCCGACGATGGCGGTGAGATTGAAAACCAGCACCAGGGCGGGCAGCGCAATCATCCCGGCAAGCAGGCGCGGCTGGACGATGCGTTCCATCGGGTCGATGGCCATCAGATCGAGCGCGTCGAGCTGTTCGGTCGCGCGCATCAAGCCGATCTCGGCGGTGATGGACGTGCCGGCCCGCCCGGCGAACAGCAGCGCGGCGAGCACCGGCCCGAGTTCCCGGAACAGCGACAGGGCGAGCACGGTCGAGACGGCGTCGGCGGCGCCGAAGCGCGTGAGGGTGTCGTAGGTCTGCAGCGTCAGCACCAGGCCGACAAAGAAACCGCTGATGACGATGATCACCAGCGAACGAACGCCCGCGAAGTAGACCTGGCGCAGGATCTCGGCCAGCTGTTTCGGTCCGAAACGCATGCGAGAGAAGGCGGTGAGCAGGAACAGCCCGGCCCGGCCGAGTTCTCGTACGGGCGTGAGCAAGGCCATGCGGGGCGCGCTTTCGCTCATACCCTTTCTCCCCGCGCCAGAAGTTGCGCGGTCAGGTCGTCGGCGGGGTAGTGAAACGGCACCGGGCCGTCGGGCTCGCCGCGCATGAACTGGTGCACCAGCGGGTCGTCACTTTTGGCAAGCTGCTCCGGCGTGCCGGTGGCGACCAGCCGGCGGTCGGCGATGATGCAGGCGTGACCGGCCAGTCGGGCGATCTCGCGTACGTCGTGGGTGATGACCACGCTGGTGGTGCCCAGCGCGCCGTTGATGTCGCGAATCAGGCGCAGGGACACGCCGAGTGAAATCGGGTCGAGACCGGCGAAAGGCTCATCGTAGATCATGATGCCCGGGTCCAGCGCCATGGCGCGTGCGGTTGCGACGCGTCGTTTCATGCCGCCGGACAGTTCCGCCGGGTAGAGATCGGCGGCGCCGCGCAGGCCCACCATTTCGAGTTTCATCAGCACCAGGCGCCGGATCAGGGACTCGGGCAGCTTCGTGTGCTCGCGCAGCGGCAGGGCGACATTGTCGAAGGCGGTCAGGTCGGTGAACAGCGCGCCGTTTTGCAGCAACACGCCGATGTTGCGCCGCAAGCGGCCCAAGGCCTTGCCGCCGAGGCGGTCGACGCGGGTCTCGCCGAGCCATACCTCTCCGCTGTCGGGCTTGAGCTGGCCGGTGACCAGGCGCAGCACCGTCGTCTTGCCGGCACCGCTCGGCCCGAGTACGGCCGTCACCCGCCCGGCGGGGATATCGAGGTCGAGGTCCTCGAGAACGGTTCGTCCGCCCAGGCGCACGGTGACGCCCCGGAGGGATATGGCAGTGGCGGATTGTTCGGTCATGTTGCCCTTATTGTCCCTACCTGTCTGTGATCCGACCGCGAAGGAGCTCTTAAGTTTTGCGGCTGTTGACCGAAGTTTGAATGTTCGAAACCGATCGGCACACGCTCCGGTCGGCCGTCGCGTGTGCGAGCCCGGGAGGGACCTGGAAGAACGCCGTCTTAGAGAATATAACGGCTCAGGTCTTCGTTTCCTGCCAGGTCCTTGAGCGATCGATCGACGTAGTCGGCGTCGATGACGACCTTTTCGCTGCCGTGGTCGGGTGCCGAGTAGGAAATGTCCTCGAGCAGGCGTTCGAGCACCGTGTGGAGGCGGCGTGCGCCGATGTTCTCGGTCGACTCGTTGACCGAAAAGCTGATCTCGGCCAGGCGCGTGATGGCGTCGTCGGTGAATTCCAGTTCCACGCCCTCGGTGGCCAGCAGCGCAACGTACTGCTCGGTCAGGCAGGCGTCGGGCTCGGTCAGGATACGCTTGAAGTCCTCGACCGCGAGCGCGCGCAGTTCCACGCGGATCGGCAGGCGACCCTGCAGTTCCGGCACCAGGTCGGACGGCCTGGACACGTGGAAGGCACCGGAGGCGATGAAGAGCATATGATCGGTGCTCACCGGCCCGTAGCGGGTGTTGACCGTCGCGCCTTCGACCAGCGGCAGCAGGTCTCGCTGCACGCCCTCGCGCGAGACCTCGCCGGATCCGCCGCCTTCGGCGCGGCGGGCGACCTTGTCGATCTCGTCGATAAACACGATGCCGTGCTGTTCGGCCGTCTTCAGCGCCTGCTGCTTGACCTCTTCGTCGTTGATCATGCGCGCGGCCTCTTCCTCGACCAGCACCGGGATGGCGTCCTTGACCTTCATGCGGCGCTTTTGCTTGCGCTGGCCCGACATGTTGGAAAACATCTGCTGGAGCTGGTTGGTCATCTCTTCCATGCCGGGCGGGGACATGATCTCCACGCCCATGTTCATGTCGAGGTCGATCTCGATTTCACGCTCGTTGAAGTCGCCGTCGAGCAGCTTGCGCATCATCTTGCGGCGAGTGTCCGAGGATTGCTCGGCGGGTTCCTCCGGCGCATTCGAGAAACCGGAGCTCTGCTGGCGCGGCAGCATGATGTCGAGAACCCGTTCGACCGCCGCATCTTCGGCGCGTGAACGTACTTTTGCCATGGCCTCGTCACGGGCCAGCTTGTAGGCCACCTCGGTAAGGTCGCGCACGATCGACTCGACGTCCTTGCCGACGTAACCGACTTCGGTGAACTTGGTCGCCTCGACCTTGATGAACGGTGCCTTGGCAAGGGTCGCCAGGCGGCGGGCGATCTCGGTCTTGCCCACGCCGGTGGGGCCGATCATCAGGATGTTCTTGGGCGTGATTTCCGGCTGCAGCTTCTCGTCGACCTGCATGCGGCGCCAGCGATTCCGAAGCGCGATGGCGACGGCGCGCTTGGCATCGGCCTGGCCGATGATGTGGCGGTCCAGTTCCTGGACGATTTCACGGGGCGTCATCTGTGTCATGGCTTACTGGCCTCGGGCTTAATTCGTTTCGAGCGTTTCGACGGTGAAGTTGTGATTGGTGTAGATGCAGACTTCGCCGGCGATGGTCAGCGCCTCGCGGCAGATGGTCTCGGCATCCAGGTCGGTATGGCGCTGAAGTGCGCGCGCGGCCGACTGCGCGAAGGGACCGCCCGAGCCGATCGCGATCAGGCCTTCTTCGGGTTCGATCACGTCGCCGTTGCCGGAGATGATCAGGGAGGCCTCGTGGTCGGCGACCGCCAGCAAGGCTTCGAGACGGCGAAGCATGCGGTCGGTGCGCCAGTCCTTGGCAAGCTCGACCGCCGCGCGCGTGAGGTGACCGGAGTGCATCTCGAGCTTGCTTTCGAAACGCTCGAACAGGGTGAAGGCGTCGGCCGTGGCGCCGGCAAAGCCGGCCAGGACCCGGTCCCTGTAGAGACGCCGAACCTTGCGCGCGTTGGACTTCATGACGGTGTTGCCGAGCGTGACCTGTCCGTCACCGGCAATCACCACCTGGTCGCCGCGCCTTACCGAGATGATGGTGGTGCCGCGGTACTGTTCCATACGGGCTGATCCGTTGTTCGGGAATGAAACTGGAACATGGGGATGCGAGTGGTATGGGGCAAGGCAGGCGTCGGGCAAGTACCAATGTCCAAGCACCAATTTTCAAACAAGGGCCTCCAATAACTAATGATCAAAACGGCGTTGCACCGAGCGGACTTGGCCGGTGGCCGTTTCGAACATTGGAAATTCAGTCATTGGGGCTTGTTTGGAAATTGGTGATTGGGAATTGAGATTTAGTCGGACTTCTTTCTGGCTCTCGGATGCGTCTCGTCATACACCTTCGCCAGATGCTGAAAGTCGAGGTGGGTATAGATCTGCGTGGTGGCCAGGTTGGCGTGGCCGAGCAGTTCCTGCACGGCTCTGAGGTCGCCCGAGGACTCGAGGATGTGCGAGGCGAAGCTGTGCCTGAGCTGGTGGGGGTGCACGTTCTGGTCGAGGCCCTGTCGCCGGGACCAGTAGGCGACGCGCTTCTGGATGGCGCGCACACCCAGCGGCCGGCCCTTGAGGCTGGTGAATACGCGCGGCTGCTCGATGCCGGCAGCGGTCGCGTGAATACGGCGCCATTGATTGAGAGCGCGCACGGCGTGACGGCCGACGGGCACGATGCGTTCGCGCCTGCCCTTGCCGAGTACGCGCACCAGGCCCTGCTCCAGGTCGAGGCGGTCCCAGTTCAGTCCGGCCAGTTCGCTCACGCGCAGCCCCGAAGCGTAGAACAACTCCAGCATGGCGCGATCGCGGGTGGCCAGCTCGTCTTCTTCGGGGATGTCCAGCAATGCCAGGACCTGGTCGACGTCGAGCACTTCGGGCAGCTTGCGCCGGACCCGGGGTGCCCGCACGCCCTGGCTGGGGTCGCCCGTGATGATCTTCTCGCGCCGCAGGTAGCGGAAGAAGCGCCTCAGCCCGGACAGGCGCCGCTGGACGCTTCGTGGCGACAGGCCGCGCCGGTGTTCACTGGCGGCGAAGCCGCGAACATCGGACGAATCGAGGGACTGGATGCGGCTGATGTCGCGCTCCCGGCACCAGGATTCGAGGCGTTCGAGATCGCGGCGGTAGGCATCGATGGTCGCCGGGCTCAGGCCGGCCTCGTCCGCCGCGTGGGCGAGAAAGGCGGTGATGGCCGCCCGGATCTTCATCTAGTGACCACTGGGCCCGTAGTGACCACTAGGCCCGTTTTCGTTCGTCGGCGTTGTCCTGCTCGAGGCGGTGGCGGATGGTGGTGCCGAGCAACTCGAGGAAGAGCGTGCCCATGTTGGGGTGAAAACGCTCGGGGGATTCCGAGCCGATCGCCAGCAGGCCCACGCCGCTGATCGGCACCAGGGCGGCCGAGCCGATCTTTTCGTGCTGGTTCGGGAACAACGCCTCGAGCTTGGCGCGCGTGAAGCGCCCGAACTCGATGCTGCCCTGGGCCAGCAGCTTCTCGAACCAGTCGGGAACCCCGGATTCATGCAGCGTGGCCGAAGCGATGTCGGCCAGGCCCGCGTGCGGCTCGAGCAGGTGCAGGCGCACGCTGCGCGCATCGAAGTCGCTGGCGAGGCGTTCCATGAGGCGCTCGATGAACTCGCCGCTGGAGCGGGTGGTCATGACCTCCAGCGTGAGCTGGTGGAGGCGCTGCATCAGACGCTCGTTCTCGCCGGCGATACCGGCGAGCGTCTCGAGCTGGGCGCGCAGCTGTTGATTGTCGCGCCGCATGCGCGCGACCTGGACCTCGATCAGGGAACTGGCGCTGGTCTCGTGCGGCAGGTGGAGCGATTCGAGCACGTCCGGGTGACGTTCGAAGAACCCCGGGTTGGCCGCCAGCCACTCGATGACGTCGTCTTCGTTCAGCGGTTCTGCGTCGGACATGGTATCGCTCCTTCAAACACTCGGCGGGCGGGTCCGGCGATCGCGACCGCGTTCCCCGGACCCGGCCAATCTACCACAAGCGTTCCGCCGGGCTGTACGACCTCGACCGGGTTTTCGACCCGGCCGAGAGACAGCAGTATCGCGGCTGCCGCCGCGGCACCGCTGCCGCAGGCACGGGTGGCGCCCGCGCCGCGCTCGAACACGTTCAGGCGCAGGCGCTGCGGCGACTCGATCTTGGCCAGGCCGACGTTCGCGCCATGGGCGAGATCGGGGTGCTGTCCCAGCGCGCGGCCCAGCGTTTCCAGCCTTGCGGCGTCGGGCGCGCGCGTTTCGAGCACCAGCAAATGCGGATTGCCCAGCGAAGCGCCGTAGATAGCCAGCGGTTCGCCCGCTACTTCGAATCTTGCCGGAAAGCGCGCGAATCCGGACAGGCCGACGGCAACGGGATCGAAGTCCGGAACGCCCAGGGTCGCGCTGATATCGTCGTCCGAGCGGTATTCGACCTCGACGCTGCCGGCCGGCGTGGCCAGCCGGATCGCGCCGTCGGTGCCGTCCTCTTGCGCCAGCCACAGCGCGACGGCGCGCATGCCGTTGCCGCACTGTTCGGCCCCGCCGCCGTCGGCATTGCGGATCTCGACGAGGCAGTGCTGGCCGGGTTCGGCCGTCGGGCGCAGAATCAGCATCTGGTCGAATCCCACGCCGCTGCGACGGTCGGCCCATTGCCGTACTTGCTCGCGGGAAAACGCGATCGGCCGCCGCCGGGCGTCGATCAGCATGAAATCATTGCCCAGGGCTTCGAGCTTGTGGAATTCGAGCGGCAAGTCGGCCGGGTCGGCCATCGGTCAGCCCTCCGCTGCGTCCGCTTGCCGCGTCTCTTCGGTTTCGCCGGAAGGCTCCGGGGCGATGTCGGGCGCTTCGCTTTCGGGCAAGTAGAGGTCGCCCTTGAGGCCGCAACCGGTCGCCGCCGTGACGGCGACGAGCAACAGGGCGACGGCGAGGGCGGTTAAACTTGCACGCATGAACGACTCCAGTGACTCGAAACTCGAAAGCGTGATCCTCGACACCGGCGAGAATCCGCGGCACGCCGTTGTGTGGTTGCATGGCCTGGGTGCCGACGGCCATGACTTCGAACCGATTGTACCGCAGCTGACCGCCGCCTCACGTCGGCCGGTGCGCTTCATCTTTCCGCATGCGCCGGTCCGGCCGGTCACCATCAACGGCGGCATGGCGATGCGCGCCTGGTACGACATCCTGGGGGTGGATATCGATCGCGACCAGGACATGGACGGAATTCTCGCGTCGGTTCGCCTTGTCGATGCGCTGCTCGACGAGCAGGTGGCCGCGGGTGTCCCGCCGGAAAACCTGGTGCTCGCCGGGTTCTCCCAGGGTGGCGCGATTGCGCTTCGCTGCGGCCTGGCCCGGCGCGAGACCCTCGGCGGGCTGATCGGCCTGTCGACTTACCTGGTCGACGCCGCCGGTCTCGAACACTGGTCCGCCACCCCGGCGGGCGCGCTGCCGATCCTGATGGGACACGGCAGCCAGGACCCGATCGTACCGGTCGGTCTGGGCGAGGCGAGTGCCAAGCGTCTCAAGGCGGCCGGCTTCGACGTGTCCTGGCAGACCTGGCCCATGCCGCATGCGGTGTGTGCCGAGGAAGTGGCGGCTATCGATGAGTGGCTGGAGCAGCGCTGGACGTGAGCGAGATGCGCGCGCTCATCGTCGACGACGAGCGGCCGGCGGCCGATCGACTCGCGCGCCTGCTCGAACAACAGCCCTCGGTGCGCAGCTGCGGCATCGTCGACCAGGCCGAACAGGTGGAGGCGCGCTGCCGCGAGCTGGTCCCCGACGTGGTCTTTCTGGACGTCGAGATGCCGGGCCTCGACGGTGTCGCCATCGCGCGCCGCCTGCGCAAGCTCGAGTCTGCGCCGGCGGTGATTTTCGTGACCGCTTTCGAGCATTACGCCGTCGACGCATTCGAGTTGGCGGCCGTCGACTACCTGGTCAAGCCGGTGCGGCCGGAGCGGCTGTCGCGGGCGCTCGAGCGGGCCCGCAATCGCCCGATCGACCCCGGGGCCACGTTGCGCACCCGACTGGGGGATCGCGTACTCTCGATACCGGTCGTCGATGTCCGTGCCCTGGTGGCCGAGGACAAGTACACCGTTGTCCATTTCGACAAGGGCGAGGCCCTGATCGACGACTCGCTGGTTACCCTTGAACAACGTTTCAATCAGCAGTTCATCCGCATTCACCGCAAGGCCCTGATCGCTCGCCGCTACCTGCGCGGCCTGTTCCGCGACGAGCAGGGACAGGAGCGCGTCGAACTCGACGGCAGCGACTGCCGGCCGCCGGTCAGCCGGCGCAACCTGGCGCTGGTCAGGCAGGTGCTCGATGGCCGGCAACCCTCAGATGGAACCGAATCATGAAGACCCTCAGAATCGCCACCCGAAAGTCGAAGCTTGCACTCTGGCAAACCGAGCATGTAGCGCAGCAGCTGCGCGAGCGCTACCCCGGTCTGGACGTGACCCTGGTGCCCCTGAGTACGCGCGGTGACGAGGTGCTCGACCGGTCGCTGGCCGAGATCGGCGGCAAGGGCCTGTTCCTCAAGGAACTCGAGCGCGCGATCCTGGACGGCGAGGCCGATATCGCCGTGCATTCGCTCAAGGACGTTCCGGCGGAGCCGTCGGCAGATTTCGACCTGGCGGCCTTCCTGCCGCGAGCGGACTGGCGCGACTGGTGGATCACGCGCGACGGATCGAGCCCGGAACAGCTGCCGGCCGGGTCGAAAGTGGGCACGGCCAGCCTGCGACGGCAAAGCCAGCTGCTGGCGCGCTGCCCCGGCCTCGAAGTCGTCACCGTGCGCGGCAACGTGCAGACGCGGCTTGCCAAGCTGGACGGTGGGGATGTCGACGCCCTGATCCTGGCTGCCGCCGGGCTGCAGCGCCTGCAAATCGATCGCGAACATGTCATGGCACTGGAGCCGCCTTCGTTTCTGCCTTCGGCCGGGCAGGGCGTGATCGTGGTGCAGTGTCGTGCCGGCGAGTCCGAGACGCGCGAATTGCTGGCGCCACTCAATTGCGCCGATACACTGGCGACGATGCGCGCCGAGCGCGCCGTGGTTGCCGAACTCGGTGGCGACTGCCGCATGCCCCTGGCGGCGTTCGCGCGCCTGCAAGGCGATCGCATCACGCTGGACGCGCGCCTGGCCAGCCCCGACGGTCGCGAAGTGCTCGACGCGTCGTTCGAAGGGCCCGCGGGCGAGGCCGCCGAACTGGGTCGAAAGGCGGCGCGAGCGCTCCTTGAGAAGGGAGGAATGCGAATCCTGTCACAGATTTGAAGGCTGCCGTAATTTTTGCGGCGGACAGTCTGGACATCGGGTTTGAAGTGTGTCAGAGTATTTGAAAAGGAGGACGACAGGGGTTTAGACGATTTGATTTCCGGGCGTCATCCACGGCTCAGTTTGCTGAGGTGCGTCCCCCTACTGCCAACGCCAACACGCAAGCCCCCAGCACTTTGGCAAGTTGCGCCAGACGCCCGGATTCTTCTCCTGAGAGCCTGCCCCTTCGGCAGGCTTTCTTTTTTTCGGCTCCCGGCAAGAGACGGTTGTCATGCCTGAAAAGACCCTGGTGTTGATCACGCGAACGCGTCCGGCGGCCGAGGCGCTGGCCGAGCAGGTCGCCGCCCTCGGCTGTGAGCCCTTCCAGTGCGCGCCCTTCGAGCTCGAGCCGCCCGAGAACCCGGAGGCCGTGTCCGACGACCTGGCCATGGCCCTGCCCGCCGACCGTGTCATTCTTACCAGTCACGAAGCCGTGCGGCAGACCGTCGGCCTGGTCGGAACCCGACAGCTCAATCGCGCACTGGTCATCGTGCCGGGGCAGGGAACGGCCTCGATCGCGCGCGATCTGGGCCTCGACAATGTCATCTATCCCGAGCGCCATGGAACCAGCGAAGCCATGCTGGCGATGCCGGAGTTGCGTGACGTCGAGGGCCTGGAAATATTGATCCTGGCGGCCGCCGGTGGTCGTAGCCTGATGGGCGAAGTGCTCGAGAAGCGCGGAGCGGTTGTCGAGCGGATCCATGTTTATCGGCGCGTTGCTTGCGAGCTTCCGGATGAAACGGCCGGTAGAATCGCCTCTGCCGAGGCGCTGGTGACGCTCGGGGCCAGCCTGGAGGCGGTCACCGGGCTGATCGAGCGCTTGCCGGAGCCGGCGGCGGACACGATCCGGTCCGCGCCGCTCGTCGTGCCATCGCAGCGCGTGGCCGATCACGCGACCCGAATGGGATTCCGGCATTGCCTGATCGCCACCGGGGCTTCGGACGAGGCCATGCTGGCCCGGCTTCAGCGCCTGGTCGAGGTTTCGCCTGGTCGAGGTTCAAGGAACCTCTGAACAACTCTGCGCGGGCGCGAAGGCCCGGAGCGGGTCAGGAATGTCTCGATGGCACGATTGCCGGAGCGGTTGCAACATCACGTCGGTGATTTGCGTTAATCTCGAAATCGGTTTGCAAGCGGGTCTTCGATTCCCGACAAGTTGATGAGCGAGCAGAAAGAGCCCCACCAGAACGAAGCGACCGAGCCGGATCACCCGGTTGTTCACGATGACGCCGGAGAGGATTCGGCGGCCGTCGGTACTGACTCATCCTCCGGACGCGACAGCCATGACACGTCGACCTCCAACGGCGGCCGACGCGGCGGGAACGGCCTGGCCTGGCTGGCGCTCCTGCTTGCCTTGGCCGCCGCCGGCCTGTCCGCCTGGCAATGGTGGTTGTCGACCCATAGCGAGGTCGAGGCCGATCCGCTGGCCCCGCGGCTCGAGGAGCAGGTCGACGCGCTCGAGGAGCAGGCCGACGCGCTCGACGCCCAGTCGCGCCGCACCAGCGAACTCAGCGATCGCCTGGATGCCTTGTCCGGACGATTCGGCGAGATCGAAGGGCGCCTGCCCGAGGATGGTTTCGAACCCCAGGCCCTGCGGCGCGCCGACGACGATCTGTCGAGCGCGCAGGCCGATCTCGAACAGCGGCAGGCCGATCTGGAGCAGCGGGTGGACGCTCTTTCCCGCCAGCTCGATCAGGCGGTCTCCGCCATGGACTCACAGCTGGAAGAGCTGGGCACGGTCCGGACCGACCGAATCGACGAGTCGCTGGCCGAAGCGAGTTTCCGGCTGGGCCTGATCGAGGTTGCCGGGCTGTTGCGGCTGGGCCAGTCGCGCGCCGAGCTGGCGGCCGACTACGATTCGGCCGTGTCCGTCTACCGTCGCGCGCAAGCGCGGCTCGAGTCGATCGACGACAGCCGGGCTCAGCGCCTGCGCCAGTTGGTCGGGCAGGAACTCGAGGCTCTGCGCTCGATCGAGGCGACCGACTGGTCGGCGCTGGTCGGCGAGCTGGCGGCCCTGGAGGGCGAGACCGGGCAATGGCCCATGCAGTCTCGGCAAGCGGCCACCGACGAGCCCGAGAGCGATTCCGGTGGCGATGGCGGCGAGGGTGAAGGCGATGGCTGGTGGGCCGAACTGCGGCGCTCGATGGGCGGCCTGGTTCGCGTCTCGCCGCGCGAGTCCGCGCCGCTGACGCCGGCGGCGGCCGAGAGCGTGCGCGAACGGCTGCGCCTGCACCTGGCGGCGGCGCAAGTGGCGGCGGCGCGCCGCGATAGTGAAGAGCTGGCGAATCACGCCGCCGCGGCGGTCGAGGTGATCGACGCACATTTCGATTCCGGCAGCGATTCGGTCAAGGGTGCGCTAGAGACCCTCTCGGCCATGACTTCGGCGGTTTCGCCGCAGTCCCTGCCCGAACTCGGCGACGCCCTGGCCGAGGCCGAACGTCGATTGGCGGCATCGTGAAGCGTTTGCTGTTCATCCTGCTCGTCGCCCTGGCGCTGGTTGCGACCGCCCTGATCGCGCCGATCCTTGCCGACGATCCGGGCCATGTTCAGCTCGATATCGGGCCCTGGCGGATCGAAACCTCTGTGCTCGTTCTCGTCGGGGCGGTCATCGCGACCTGGTTCGCGCTTTCCCTTTTAGTAGCGCTGTTCCGCCTGCCGACGCAGCTCATACGCAAATCGCGCGAGCGTCGTTCGCGTCAACAACTCGAGAAGGGGTTCCTTTGCCTGACCGAGGGCGACTGGCAGGGTGCCGAGCGGGCGCTGCAGAAATCCCTGAGGCATCGCGACTCGACGGCCGGCTACCTGGCCGCCGCCCGCGCCGCCCAGGGGCGCGGCGACCAGGCCGGCCGCGATCGCTGGCTCGAACATGCCGACAGCCGCTTCGGGCGACGCCATTTCGTGACCGGGCTGGCGCGGGCGCGCCTGCTGGCGGCCGAGGGCCGGGCCGCGGAGGCGACCGCCGTGCTCGAAAAACTGCACCTGCGCAAGCCTCGCCACCAGGGCGTGCTTCGCCTGTTGCTGGAGAACTACCAGGAGCTCGGTCGCTGGCGCGACCTGCGATTGCTGACCCCCGCCTTGCGTCGTGCTGGTGTTGTCGACCGCGAGCGTGCTGCCGAGTTGGCCGCCCTGGCCGCACAGCGCGAACTGGATGCGAGCATCGACATCGATCGCCTCGAGAAGAGCTGGAAGGAACTGCCGCGCAAACTGCATCAGCGACGGGAGCTGGTCGCAGCCTACGCGCGGCGCGCAGCCGACCTGGGGCGAACCGCCCGGGCTTCCGGCCTGCTCGAGCGCTACCTCGCCAGCGAGCCTGACGATGAATTGCTGGCCCTGTATGCCGCGGCCGACGACGGCGAGCGCACCCACCGCATCAAGCAGTGCGAAAAATGGCTGCAATCCCACCCCGATCATGTCGGGCTGCAGCAGACCCTGGGATTGCTCTACCTTGAAGACCGGCAGTATGAACATGCCCGGGATTGCCTCGAGCGCGTGGTCCGCGAGCGCCCCAACAGCCGGGCTTATGCCGCGCTGGGGCGGGTGCTCGACCGGGCCGGCAAGCTCGAGGCCGCGGCGCAGTGCTACCGCAATGCCCTGCGCCTGCGCGACGGGCGGGGCGCCGAGCCGCTTCCGCCGCCGGCGGCGAGCTGACCACGGGGTTCTGGCTGCTGACTCTACTTGGGGCGTTGGGTGGGTTGGTGCCACCGGGCGGTTTGGTGGCCTCGACAAGTCAACTGCGTTTCGCCCGCCTGCTTCGCAGGCTGATGGCGAGTACCTTTTTCTCCAGAGCAAGAAAAAGGCACCAAAAATTGCTCTTCAAAGTCAAAGTCCAACGCTCGGTTGCCTCAGGAGCTTGATGACTGTGGGGGCTGGCCCCTTCGGTGAGCGGGCTTCGCGAGGGCCCGGCTGGTCGCGTGGTGGCCTGGATCGTTTCCGAAAGTGGCCATGGGAGGGATTCCGGGCTTGCGCTCGAAATCGGTTACACCGCGCGCTTTGCGCGCGCCATCTGCGCGGTTGCGGAGAAGCGTAGGATGCGTGGAGCGAAGCGCAACGCATCGGCCGATGCGTTACGGCCCTACGGGCCTCCACGTATCCTACGCGCCTGGATCGAGCCCCCCCGCGCGCGCAGCGCGCCACCTTCGAAGCCGAGCCGTTCTCGTGCGGGCTTCGTCCCATTCCTGCCAGTGCCACCGGATCCTCCGACCGAATCTTCGCGAAGCCCGCTCCGCGAAGGGGCCAGCCCGCACAGCGCGTTAATTCCGAGATAATCGAGCGTGGGACTTTGAATTTGAAAAGCGCTTTTTCGTATCTTTTTTCGCTTTGGAAAAAAGGTACTCGCCGAAAGCGCCTGCGAAGCAGGCCGGGCGAAACCGCAGTTGACTTGTCGAAGCCACCACACCGCCCGGTGGCGCCAGCCCCGCCAGGACCGGCGCCCGATCCGCGCGATGCGTGGAGCAAAGCGCGATGCATCAAATCGGACGTCGGACGCGATGCGTTACGGCCTGGCGGCCTTCACGCATCCTACGGGTGCCTTCCCGGACTCCTTACAAACCGTCTGTCGGGGACGCGACCCAATCCTGCGCCTCTCGCGCGCAGCCCGAACGCGGCAATCAGCTCTCGGCGACGAGCCAGTGCATCGAGAACAGACCGTCGGGATCGAACCAGACCCTCTCCGAGCGCAAGCCGGCCTTTTCGGCCAGGGCCTTGAACGAGGCCTCGGAGTACTTGTGGCTGCTTTCGGTGTGAATCGACTCACCCCGCTCGAACTCGAAGACGTGATCGGCAAGCGTGATTCTTGTCGGGTAGCGCGCGACGAGGTGCATCTCGATGCGTTCGAGGTTTTCGTCCCAGCGTGCTTCGTGTGAAAAGGCTTCGGCGTCGATCTCGGCGTCGACTTCGCGCCGCAGGCGCTCGAGCAGGTTGCGGTTGAACGCCGCGGTGATACCGCCGGCATCGTCGTAGGCCGCGATCAGGCGCTCGACCGGCTTGATCAGGTCGACGCCGATGAGGACGGCGCCGTCGGGTCCGACGATGCGCCGCAGGCGGTCGAGGAAGGCGATTGCTTCGTCGTGGTCGAAATTGCTGATGGTGGAACCGGGGAAGTAGACGATCCGCCGCCGGGCCGGCGGGTCGAGGGTCAGTGCTTCGTCCCCGATGGGATGGGTGTAGTCGGCCTGGACGGGTCGAATCCCGATATCGGGGAAGGCGGCCTCGAGGTCGCGTGTCGACTGGGCCAGGGCGGCGGCGGAGATCTCGATCGGCGTGTAGGCGCGGGGCGAGTCCAGGCTTGCCAGCAGGCGTCGCGTCTTGATCCCGGCTCCCGAACCCAGTTCGATGATGTGCGCCCGAGGCCCGATCAGTGCCGCAAAGTCGCCGGTATGGGCCTTGTGCAGGGCCAGGTCCGCCCGGGTGACGTAATACTCCGGCGTTTCGCAGATGCGCTCGAACAGCTCGGAACCGCGGCTATCGTAGAGGTACTTGCAGGGGATCGTGCGCGGAGCTGCCGAAAGGCCGTCGATGACATCGCGGAGAAAGCCTGGCGCCGGCATGGGCTCGCTCATTGATCGCGGGCCAGGCGAATGCCGCTGAACTGCCAGCGGTCGGGCGGATAGAAGAAGTTCCGGTAGGTGGCGCGAACATGGGCACGGGGTGTGGCGCAGCTGCCGCCGCGCAGGACCATCTGGTTGGCCATGAACTTTCCGTTGTACTCGCCGACCGCGCCCGGCAGCGGCTTGTAGCCGGGGTAGGGGGCGTAACTCGACGTGGTCCATTCCCAGACGTCGCCGAACAGGCTCGACGTCGCGCCCGGCGCTGACGGCGCGGCGGCGCCGGGATGAAAGCGACCGGTTTCGGCGAAGTGGCCGTGGACGTCGTCGAGCTGTCCGGCTGCCACTTCCCATTCGGCTTCGGTCGGCAGCCTGGCGCCGGCCCACTGGGCAAAAGCCCAGGCCTCGTAGAAGCTCACGTGGGCCAGCGTCTCGCGCGGGTCCAGCGGCCGCGCTCCGCCCAGGGTGTAGAGCCACCAGCTGCCGTCGTCGCGGCGGTGCCAGTACATGGGCGAACGGATCCCGGTCTCCCTGACCCAGGCCCATCCGTCCGACAGCCACAGATCGGGGTTGTCGTATCCGCCGTCGTCCATGAAAGCCAGGTATTCGCCACAGGTGACCGGGCGGGAAGCCAGTTCGAAGGCTTCGACGACCTCGCGATGCCTCGGTAATTCGTTGTCGAAGCAGTAGCGGCCGTCGTCTTCGGCGCCGATGGCGGCGATGCGCTCGGCGAAGGGCAACCATCGTAGGGATGCCGTTTCGTCGCTCGAGACGCCGGGTTCATCACACCAGGCGGGGTAGAGCGGGTTGCGGGCGAAGGCGTGCTTGATGTCGGTGGCAATCAGCTCCTGGTGCTGCTGCTCGTGATTGAGGCCCAGCCGGACGATGGCGGCCAGCTGAGCGAACTCCGACTCGGGCGAGTCCGCGATCAACGCCAGGATCGCGGCATCGACTGCGCGGCGGTAGTCACCGACTTCGCCGGCGTCGGGGCGGGAGATCAGGCTGCGCTCGGCGCGCGGATACTGCTCGCCCACGCCGTTGTAGTAGGAGTTGAAGAGGAAATTCCAGCGCGGATCGATTTCGCGCCATTGTCGATCGTGCGGCTTGAGCACGAAAGTCTCGAAAAACCAGGTGGTGTGCGCCCGGTGCCATTTGACCGGGCTGGCGCAGGGAGCCGGCTGCAGATTCTGGTCTTCGGGCGAGAGGGAACTGGCCAGCGCGTCGGTCGATTCGCGAACCCGTCGGTAGTCTTGCGCGATCAGGTCGCGGTCGGTTTCGGCCAGGTCGAGGGTATTGCACAACGGCGCCGCGTCCGCGCGGGGCGCGGGGCCGCTGCGGGCTTGCGTTGCTGCCGTGGCCATCAGTCGATATCGAACTTCTTGAGTTTGTAGCGCAGCGAGCGGAAGGAGATACCGAGCTGCCGGGCGGCTTCGGTCTTGTTGTACTTGGCCTCGACCAGTGCCTTCTCGAGGATGCGTTTTTCGATGTCTTCCATGTAATCGTCCAGGCTGCGGTCCTCGGGCGGACTGACATCGACGTTGTCGTCGTCAAGCATCGACTGTTCGATGTTGAGGTCGTCCGCGGTGATCTCGTCGCCCTCGCAGAGGGTGACTGCACGCTGCAGGATATTGACCAGTTCGCGCACGTTACCCGAAAGCCTGTGATTCTGAAGTGCATCCATCGCCGAAGTGCTGAGCTTGCGCGGCGGTTCGCCCCACTGTTCGCCGATCACGCCCAGGAAATGCTCCGCCAGTAGCCGGATATCGCCGCGGCGGTCGCGCAGGCTGGGCATCGGCAGGTCGATGACGTTGAGCCGGTAGTAAAGGTCGTTGCGGAAATCTCCGGACTCGACCAGCGGTTTGAGCGGCTTGTGAGTGGCGGAAAGGATGCGTACGTCGATCTTGAGCTCTTCGCGCCCACCGATCGGTCGAACCTGTTTTTCCTGGATGACGCGCAGCAGCTTGACCTGCATGTTCAGGGGCAGGTCGGCGACTTCGTCGAGAAACAGGGTGCCGCCGTTGGCCGCCTGGAACAGGCCCTGCTTGTCGGCATCGGCGCCGGTGAAGCTGCCCTTCATGTGGCCGAAGAACTCGCTTTCCATCAGCTCGGAGGGAATGGCCCCGCAGTTGACGGCGACAAAGGGATTTTCGGCCCGCGGGCCGAGGTCATGGATGAGCCGGGCGGCCAGTTCCTTGCCGGTGCCCGACTCGCCGCTGATCAGCACCGGCGCCTGACTACGGGCCAGCTTGGTGATGGTCTGACGGACCCGGTCCATGGCCTGCGAACGCCCGATCAGGCGCTGCCGCAGCAGGCTCTCGCCGCGCGGCGTGCCCGCCGAGGACTCCGCCTCGGTTTCCGCGGCTTTCTTCTCCTCGGGCTTGCGGCCGTTCTTCTCGGCGTCGTCCTGGCGCAGCTTGATCGCCGTTCGCACCATGCTGCGCAGCACCTCGAGATCGACCGGCTTGGATACGAAGTCAAATGCCCCGTACTTGAGCGCGGTGACCGCGTCGTCGACCTTGCCGTAGGCAGTGATCATGGCCACCGGCAGGTGCGGATAGTCGCGCGAGATTTCCTTGATCAGGCTCAGGCCGTTGCCGTCGGGCAGGCGCATGTCGGTCAGGCAGAAGGCGTAGTCGGTGCCGTTCGCCAGCAGGCGCCGGGCCGCCGACAGATCCTCGGCGGTTTCGACCTCCAGGCCCATCCGGGTCAGGGTCATGTCGAGCAACTCCCTCAGGTCGGGTTCGTCGTCGACAACCAGTGCGCGCATTTCGCTCATCGCCGTCCTCTGGGGTCAGTAGCCATTGGTTTCAGCCGGCGGCCCGTCGGGTGCGCGGCGGTCGCTTGTCGGTTTTCGCGGCCACTTCCCGCGATTCCGGCCGTCGCAGCAGAATGCGGAAACACGCGCCGCTGTTGGGAACCTGGACGTATTCCAGCGGCGCCTGGTTGGCGTCGCAAAGTTGCCGGGCCAGGTAGAGGCCCAGCCCTGATCCCTGCTTGTGCGTTGTGAAGAAAGGTTCGAATACCTGCGATCTCTTTTCCAGCGGAATTCCCGGACCATTGTCGATGATATCGAGCGCGATTTCACGATGCCCGCGAATCGGGCTGACCCGCAGTTTGATGATGACATCCTGGCCTTCGACCCGCGCGTGCTTGAGCGCGTTCTCCATCAGGTTCCAGATCGCCTGGCTGAGTTGGCTGGCGTCGATGAGCACCATGATCGAGGCAGAGGGCACCTCCAGGCGGACGCGCGTGGAGTCGAGCTTGTGGTAGCGACGGAAATCGCCGGCAAGCTTGCGGATCCAGCTGATGAGATTGACCGACTCGATCCTGGCCCGTTCGCGCCTGGAGAGTTTGAGTACGTTCTCGACGATATCGTTCATTCGCGTCGAGTGATTGAGCATCATCGCGACGAGCTTGCGGTCGGCCTTGGTGAGCTCTTCCGATTCGTCGAGCAGCTGCGCGGCATGGCTGAGGGCGCCCAGCGGGTTGCGGATCTCGTGGGCGATGCTGGCCGACAGGCGGGCCAGGGAGGCCTGGGCGAGATCGCGGGCGCGGCGGCTGACCACCGAGGTGTCTTCCAGGAAGATCAGCGTCGCCTCGGATTCGTTCACGCCCGGCATGGTCAGCATGGTGGGCACCACCGCCGACTGGGTCGACTGCAGCAACAGGCCCTCGTCCTCGGTCTTGCCGGTCTTGCGCCAGCGCTCGAGACGCTCGGCCAGCGGTGGCGCGATGGTGCGCAGGTTGCGGTCGTTGACCGGCGGGTTGCCGAGCAGGTACCAGGCCGCCTCGTTCATCTGGCGAATGCGGTCTTGTGCGTCGACGACCAGCACGCCCGAGCGCAGCTTGTGGATGATCAGCTCGTTGATGTGACCGAGATTGGCCAGGTCCAGTCCGCGCCGCTCGGCCAGCAACTTGTACTCGCGGCCCCAGCGCCCCAGCAGGGAGGCGCCGACGGCAATGCCGAACGCGCCGACCCCGTAAAGCGCCGCCTGGAACAGCGAGCGGGCCCCGAGCGACCCCTGCTGGCCCAGCCAGGCGTCGGCGAGCAGCCCGAGGGTGACCAGCGAGGCGAACAGCAGGGTGGTTCGAAGGTCGAGGATCAGGCCGGCAATGCCGACGGTGAACAACAGCAGGATGGCCAGGGCGCTTTCAATGCCGCCGAAGGCGTGCAGGATCAGGCCGATGAGGATGAGGTCGCTGGCCAGCGAGAAGGAGGCCAGCTCGGACACATCGATCTTGCGGCGCAGGTGCAGCACCATGAACCCGACCGCGCTACCGGCGTAGGTGAGCGCCGCTGCCTGGGCCAGAAACAGGCGGTAGCCCTGGATGTCGCTCTCGAGCCAGCCGAAGACCGCGAACAGGGCGGCGAGCGAGGCCACCATGCGGAAGGTGTTGAGGTAGTGCAGGGCACGTCCCACCACCTCCTCGTCGGCCACCAGTGTGCCGAAGGTCTTCAAGCGCGTCTCTCCCGGTCCAGGCCGATCAGGATCGTCACAACTGCCGTGGTGGACATCTTGCCGCGTCCTTCCGTGGTGACGGATTGGAATTCAGTATACTACGTGAAAAGCCGCCCGCCGGGGTTGCAATCATTGGCGTGACCCCTCGCGGGCGTCGTCGATCATCGCGACATTCGAGGGCTTCCCGCAATGCGGCCGGTCGAGCGCCGGGAGGGTGCCGGTCGGCGCTCTCGGGATCACCGGTTTGATTAATGGGGGCGGTTGTTCCAGAATACGCCGGCTTCGGCGACGCCTCATGTCATCGGGCGACTCCGCCGAAGCTCCAGGATCGAATTCACACACCACGAACGGGTTTTCCAAGTCATGAATTTTCACGAGTATCAGGCCAAGGAACTGTTCGAGCAGTACGGTATTCCCGTGCCGCGCGGGCAATTGGCAACCACCGCCGAGGAGGCCGTGAGCGCGGCCGAGTCCATCGGCGGCAGCGAGTGGGTCGTCAAGGCCCAGGTGCACGCCGGCGGGCGCGGCAAGGCCGGCGGTGTCAAGCTCGTCTCCAGCCTCGACGAAGTACGCGAGGCGGCCGGCAAGATGCTCGGCATGAAGATCGAGACCTACCAGACGGGCGGCGTTGCGCTGCCGGTCAATTCCGTGTTGATCGCCGAAGCGACCGAAATCAAGAGCGAGCTCTACCTCGGCGCCCTGGTCGACCGCGCCCAGAAGTCGGTCGTCTTCATGGGTTCTGCGGCCGGTGGGGTGGATATCGAGCAGGTCGCCGCCGAGACGCCCGAGCAGATCATTACCGCACCGGTGGATATCGCAGCGGGCTTCATGCCCTACCAGGCGCGTCACATCGGCTTTCGCATGGGTCTCGACGCCAAGCAGGTCAAGCAGCTGGTCAAGATCATGGACGGGCTCTACCGCCTGTTCATGGAAAAGGACATCAGCCTGATCGAGGTCAACCCGCTGATCATCGACGGCAACGGCGACTTGAGTGCTCTTGACGCCAAGCTCAACGCCGACGACAACGCGCTGTTCCGGCACGCCGAAATTGCCGAGATGCGCGACGAGTCGCAGGAAGACCCGACCGAGCTGGCCGCGAGCAAGCACGATCTCAACTACGTCACCCTCGACGGCAACATCGCCTGCATGGTCAACGGCGCCGGACTGGCCATGGCCACCATGGACGTGATCAAGCTTGCCGGCGGCGAGCCCGCCAATTTCCTCGACGTCGGCGGCGGCACCAACGCCGAGCGCGTCAAGGAAGCGTTCAAGCTCATCCTCGAGGGCGACAACGTCAAGGCCATCCTGGTCAACATCTTCGGCGGCATCGTGCGCTGCGACGCGATCGCCGAGGGCATCATCAACGCGGTCAAGGACGTCGAGATGAACGTTCCGCTGGTTGTCCGGCTCGAGGGCACCAACGTGGACAAGGGCAAGGAACTGCTCGCCAACAGCGGCTTCGACATCATCCCCGCCGACGATCTCAATGACGGTGCGCGCAAGGCCGTGGAAGCGGCCGGCGCCTGAAGGAATCAGCAATGAGTGTATTGATCGACAAAAAGACCAAGGTCATCTGCCAGGGTTTCACCGGAAGCCAGGGCACCTTCCATTCCGAGCAGGCGATCGCCTATGGTACGCGCATGGTCGGCGGTGTCACGCCGGGCAAGGGCGGCCAGGACCACCTGGGCCTGCCGGTGTTCAACACCGTCGACGAAGCGGTTGAAGAAACCGGCGCCGACGCCTCGATGATCTTCGTGCCGCCGCCGTTCGCGGCCGACGCCATCCTCGAGGCGGCCGATGCGGGCGTGCGCATCATCGTGTGCATCACCGAGGGTATCCCGGTGCTGGACATGATGCGCGTCAAGGCCGCGCTCAACAATTACGACGACGTGACCCTGATCGGTCCAAACTGCCCGGGCATCATCACGCCCGACGAGTGCAAGATCGGCATCATGCCGGGCCAGATCCACAAGAAGGGCAAGATCGGTGTGGTCTCGCGCTCGGGCACGCTGACCTACGAGGCCGTCTACCAGACCACCCAGGTGGGCCTGGGCCAGTCGACCTGCATCGGCATCGGTGGTGACCCGATCCAGGGCATGAACTTCGTCGATTGCCTGTCGCTGTTCCAGGAAGACCCGGAAACCGAGGGCATCATCATGGTCGGCGAAATCGGCGGTTCGGCCGAGGAAGAAGCGGCCGAGTTCATCGCCGATCACGTCACCAAGCCGGTCGCTGCCTACATCGCCGGCGTAACCGCGCCCCCGGGCAAGCGCATGGGCCATGCCGGCGCCATCATCGCCGGCGGCAAGGGCACGGCCGAGGCCAAGTACGAGGCGCTCGAAGAGGCCGGTGTGACCACGGTGCGTTCCCCGACCGAGCTGGGCGAAGCGATCGCGGGACGCCTCAAGTAGGATTCCATTGCCCGTCGAGCGGGTAGTGGACTCAAACATGGGAACCACCGAAGCCACCGAATACACCGAAGAAGAAAATCATTCGGTGTTTTCGGTGAATTCGGTGGTTTCTTCATTCTAGGGATTGGGTCGACATGCTTCGTATTGCACTGGCGCAGGACGACTTCCAGGTCGGCCATATCACCGGCAACCGGGATCGCATCCTGGCTCGCATGGCCGAAGCGCGCGATGAGCTGGGCGCCGACCTGATTGTCTTTCCCGAGCTGGCGCTGACCGGATATCCGCCGGAAGACCTGGTGCTGCGTCCCGGCTTCATGCGCTCGTCGGCCAAGGCCCTGTCGGAACTTGCCAGCCAGGTGCGCGGTATCGACGTCATCGTCGGCCATCCCCGGGCCGAGGGCGACAAGCGTTTCAATTCCGTCTCCTGGCTGCGCGAGGGCGAGGTCATCGGCACCTACGACAAGTGGGACCTGCCGAATTACGCGGTCTTCGACGAGCGTCGCTACTTCGTTCCGGGCGACAAGCCCCTGGTTGTCGATGTTTGCGGCGTCAAGGTCGGGGTGATCATCTGCGAGGACATGTGGACCCCCGAAGCAGCGCAGGCGGCCCGGGAGGCGGGCGCACAGATCATCGTCTCGCCCAATGCTTCGCCGTACTTCGAGGGCAAGCATGAGGACCGCGCTGGAATCCTCACCGACCGATACGGCGAGACCGGCCTGCCGCTGATCTATCTCAACTGCGTGGGTGGCCAGGACGAGCTGGTTTTCGACGGCCACTCGATGGCGATCGACGGGCGTGGCGAGCTGTCGGGTCCGGCGCCGCTGTGTGCCGACGCATTGCTGTGCGTGGACTTCGATGCCGACAGCGGACGTTACGACTACCGGCACTGGCCGGCGGGTGAGACCGAACGGCTGCCGGTTATCTGGGAAGTGCTCAAGCGCGGCCTGCGCGACTACACCCTCAAAAATGGTTTTAAATCCGTCGTCCTGGGATTGTCCGGGGGGATCGACTCGGCGATTACCGCGACCATCGCCGCCGATGCGCTCGGCCCCGAACAGGTGCTGGCGGTGATGATGCCCTCGCGCCATACCTCCGAGCTTTCGCTGATCCTGGCCAGCGAGCAGATCGAGCTGCTCGGCCTGCGCTACGAGAATATTTCCATCGAGCCGATCTACCAGGCCCAGCTCAAGCAGCTGGCCGAGGTTTTCGAGGGCACGCGCGAGAACTTCACCGAGGAAAATCTGCAGGCGAGGGCGCGCGGCAATATCGTCATGGCCCTGTCGAACAAGTTCGGCCACCTGCCGCTGGCGACCAGCAACAAGAGCGAGTTGGCGGTCGGCTACTCGACCATCTACGGCGATATGTGCGGTGGCTACAGCCCGATCAAGGACGTGCTCAAGACCGTCGTCTATGAACTCGCCGAATGGCGCAATACCGTCTCCGAGGCGATTCCGCAAGGGGTGATCGACCGTGCCCCCTCGGCCGAGCTGCGACCGGACCAGACCGACCAGGACAAGCTGCCGCCCTACGACGTGCTCGACGACATCCTCACCCGCTACGTCGAGCAGGATCAGTCGATCGCCGAGATTGCAGCCGTCGATGCCGACGAGGCCGTGGTGCGCATGGTCGCCGGGATGGTGCTCGCCGCCGAGTTCAAGCGCCGCCAGGGCGCTCCGGGCCCGCGTATTACCCGCAAGGCTTTCGGGCGTGATCGCCGGTATCCCATCACCTCGGGCTGGCGCGACAGCGGCTAACGGGTCGCTTCAAAGATGGCCCACTGGATGATGGGGGCACGCGTCGCTATGCGTGTACAGGCCCGATAACTCGTCTGTAGTGAAAGCGCCGGCCATCGAAATGACCGGGGCTGCAAGTGCTGCGGCCTGCGCGGCGGGAGCCGCGTCAAGGCATCAGAGGAAGGTGACTTCACCCGTGCTGATGTCGTGAACCGCTCCAACGACCTTGACCTGGCCGGTGTCGACCAATTCACGAACCACGTCGCTTCGACGCAGCAGCTCGTTGACCTGCATGCGTACGTTGGTCTCGACGACATCGTTGACGAATTCGGCGTTGGCCGAGCTTCGGTCGGTGCCGGTGGGCGTGCTGACCGCATCCACCGCCGGTTCGATTTCATCGAGCAGGGCGGTCAGGTTGCCGAGTTCCACGCCGTCGCAGGCGCCCTTGACGGCGCCGCAGGCGGTATGGCCCATGACCACGATGAGCTTGGAACCGGCCGCCGCGGTAGCGAATTCAAAGCTTCCCAGCAGGTTCGTATCAACGACGTTGCCTGCAACTCGGCCGACAAACAGGTCGCCGACGCCCTGGTCGAACACGACTTCGGGTGCCGAGCGGGAATCGAGGCACGACAGCACGACGGCAAACGGATACTGGCCTGTGCTGGTCGCTTTTTGCTGCTCGATGAGGTCGCGGTCAATGGACTCGCCGGCGACGAAACGGGCATTGCCTTCCTTCAGCAACTCCAGGGCTTCGTCGGGCGTCAGCGTGGCCTGGGCTTCCTGGTCGAATGTTCTGTAATTGCTGTCTGCCCAGGCCAGGGACGACACGGCAAAAGCCGCTGCGACAATCCAGAATACGGCCTGATTCTTCATTAAGTGTTCCTCCTGTCGAAATTGGTTGTGGTCATGCAAGCCTAATACTACGTCGACAAAAGTGAATGGGCTTTCACGTTCGCCGCACTCGACTTCAGACATTCTGCAATATGAAAGTACAAGCCTGTGACTGCCGACTGGTTGCGGGCAAGCTGATTGAGTATTATGTGAACTTGATCACAAAAATCTACCACTTGGGAGCCTTCGAGTTTGTCCAGGGCACCTGCCCCCGGTTTTTGGCTGAGTTATCGAAGTGAAACTGGCTTTTCCCAATAACGAGCATGAGCGAGTTCGGGGTGTCTGTTCTCCACTCCATGCCTCTCTGTTCGGCGCCTTCAAGCTGACCGGCCCCGACGGCCGGGAAATCGTCTTGACCGGGAAACGGTCCCGGGCCTTGCTGGCGATTCTGTGCCTGCAGCCGGGGGTCCCCATCGAACGTGACCGGGTGTGCGAGTTGCTGTGGCGCGGGGGCTTCAGGGCGCAGGCCCGGGCGAGCCTGAGGCAGACGTTGCTGGGCTTGAAGAAACAGCTATCGCCGATTTCGCCGGATCTTTTCGACGCCACCCGCGAGCGTGTCGCCGTCAATGCCGCGGCCGTGACATCCGACCTGGCCGAACTGGAATCGGCCCTCAGCCACGGCCCGAAACCGGAGGCCAGCGAGCTGCTGCTGGAAATCGGCGGCCGACCGTTGCTCGGTCGTCTGGAGTTTGGCGAACCTTTCCAGCAGTGGCTGGGCGTTCGCCGCGCACAGGTCGAGCAGCGCCTGCAACGCGCCGTAGAGGACGCACTTTCGGACTGGCAGCGACGGGGACACGACCGCGAACACGCGAGACTGTTGAATGCCTGGCGGCTGCGGGATCGGTCAACCGGGGCCAGCAAATCCGATTCAAGAATCAGGATTGCGGTGCTGCCGTTCAAGTCGTTTGATGCAGCCGATGATCAGGGCCATTTCGCCCAGGGGCTTTTCGACGAGCTGATCACCACCCTGGGGCAATCGCCGCAACTGTTGGTTGCCGGTCGCGGATCGTCGCTCAACACAAGGGACTCCGAACGGCCGCTGCCGGAGATCGCCCGTGCGCTTCGCGTCTCTCACCTCGTCCAGGGGTCGGTCAGGCGATGGGATGACGAGTTGCGGGTTCATGTGAGCCTGGTGGACGGCAACAGCGGCTTCGAGAGCTGGTCGCAAGGGTATGGCGGCAACACCGGCAACCTGTTCGGCCTGCAGGAAGACATCGCACGGACCGTGAGCCGTGAGCTGGCCAGCGCGCTCGACCGCGAGATCGGGTTGCCGGGGGTGCGCCGGACCACGCCGAACAAGGCAGCCTACGAACTCTATCTCCAGGGCCGCGCGCTGACCGCGCGCGCGATCGGTGACGGCGTATTGGCCAAGGCCGTCGAACTGCTGGAGGCCTCGCTGGCGATCGACCCGGAGTTCGCCGCATGCTGGACGGCGCTGGCCGAGGCCCATGTCTACACCGTGGTCTACACCCCATGCCTTGACCGGCTCGAGAAGTCGGCCCGTATGGCCGAGTGCGCGGCCAGGGCGATCGAACTGGATCCGGCTCAGGGCCACGCGCGCGCCATGCTGGGAATCCACCGCTGGACCCGGATCGATCCGGTCGGCGCGCTCGATCTGGCGCACGAAGCCTACCGACTCGAGCCCGACAATCCGGATGTTGCGTTGCGCCTGGGTTCGTTCCTGCTCTACATCGGCCGAACGCGCGAGGCCTTGCCCTACATCGAGGCCGCGATCGACCAGGACCCGGTCAACGGCCGTAATTTCGGGATGCTTTGTGTCGCCCAGCTCAATCTCGGAAACCTCCATCGAGCCGTCGCAGCCGGCCAGCGCATGGTCGATCTCGGCCTGCCTTCGATGTGGCTGGCGGTGGCCACGGCGGCATCGGGCGATCGCAAGCGCGCGGTGGAGCAGTACTGGCAGACGCGATTGTTGATGAACACCGTGATCTTTCCTCCGGCGGGCACCCGGCCGCTCGGCGGACCGGCCCTCGATACCTACTGGCGGCTGGCCGCCAGGGGTGTTTGCAGCGGGAGTGCGGTCCACCGGAAGGTGTACTGCGCCATGCTCGACTACCTCCACGCAACCCTGCCGGATCCTTGTGACACCAGCATCGTCGCCCCGGCTATCTGGATGGGCTACGCCCGGATGGTCTTCAAGACCCTCGGAACCCAGATCACCCCGGCCAACATGTATTGCTTGATGTCGCTCTGGGCCGATATCGAACCCATTCGCCAGATCCGTCTTCACCCCGAATTTCTGGAATTCGCCGCGCGCATCGGACTGGTCGCTGCCTGGGAAAAATACGGCTGGCCGGATCTGCTGCCTCAACCGCGTTGATCAGCTTGATGCCACACGTTCGGGCGTTTCGGGCCGGGTCGGCCAGGCATGGACCAGAATGCGCTTGAGTACCGACCCGTACTGAGTCCAGAAGCCCGCGCTGTTGTAGTGAATACCGTAGCGCTGGCAGATCTCGCGCACGCGCGGGGCGATCTCGGCGTAGCGCGGCGCCGGCATGTCGGGGAACAGGTGATGCTCGATCTGGTGGCTCAGGTGGCCGCTGAGGACATGAAACCATCGCTTGCCTTCCAGGTTGCTCGAGCCCTGGATCTGGCGCAGGTACCACTGGCCGCGGGTCTCGTCCTTGGTTTCCTGCCGGGTGAAGGTCTGGGCGTCTTCGGTGAAGTGCCCGCAGAAGATGATGGCGTTGGTCCACAGGTTGCGGATCAGGTTGGCGCACAGGTTGCCCAGCAGCACGCGCGGCCACTGCCAGAAGGCCAGCGCCGGAAAAAACACGTAGTCCTTGAACAGCTGCCGCGATGCCTTGCGCAAGAACGGCCGCGAGCGCCGGGCCAGTTCCTTGCGGCTCATGCGGCCCTTGAAGTAGCGTCCCAGTTTGATGTCGTGGATGGCCACGCCCCACTGAAAGTTGATGGCCAGCAGCAAGTACCAGAGCGGCTGCAGCAGTGCGGCGGGCGACCAGCGCTGCTCGGCGGTCAGCCGGAGCATGCCGTAGCCGTAGTCATGGTCCTTGCCAAGAATGTTGGTGTGGTCGTGGTGCTCGACATTGTGCGAATTGATCCAGTGCTCGCGCGCGCAGACGATATCCCAGTCGTAGCTCTGCGAGCTCAGCTCCGGGTCGTTCATCCAGTCGTACTGACCGTGCATCACGTTGTGCCCGATCTCCATGTTCTCCAGGATCTTGGCGTGCGCCAGGGCAAACACCCCCACAACCCAGCTGATCGGATCAAAACCGAACATCAGCAGGCCGCGCCCGGCAATCGCGCTGCCCTGGGCGCGGCGCACGATTTTTCGAATATGTTCAGCATCGCGCTCGCCCAGATCGGAGGTTACCTCGGTTCGCAAGGCATCCAGTTCCCGGGCCAGACCATCGAGCTGCTCTGGGGTCAATTGGGTCTTGTGGCTCATGTCGTTGTCCAGGTCGTTGTTCAAAAGAATCAGATTGATGATGAAAGTCGGGGAGCGCCGTTCGGTCAAAGCGCCAGTTCCAGCTCGGTTTCGGCGACCGAAACGCACAGCTGGATCCATTCGTCGGGTTGGCTCGAACTCAGCCCGGTCAGCAGGTTGCGCGCCGTGCCGCTTTGCTTCTTGCACAGGCAGGTCCGGCACAGGCCGGCGCGGCAGCCGTGCGGGGGCGTCAGCCCGGCGGCCTCCGCTGCTTCCAGCAGGCTGAGCCCCGAGCCTTGAGTGAACGTATGTTCCGATCGCAGCGCGTGAACGGCCTGTTCGGCACCGGGCCGTGCGGGGGCTCGCGGTGCCGCGAAGCGCTCGAACTGGAGCTGGCCGGCCGGGGCGAGCGCCTCCCAGGCCTTGCCGACGTCGCTGATCAGCGAGGCCGGTCCGCACAGCAGCGTGTGGCGGTCGGCCAGGTCGGGAACGAGTTCCGGGATCCGGCGCACATCCAGTCGGCCGTCGGCAGCGCTGGCGTGAACTTGAATCGACAGGCCAGGCAGGCGTTCAGCCAGGCTGTCGAGCTCGCTGCCGAACAGGCGCCGATCGGCATTGCGGCAGAGCTGAAGTAGAACGATATCGCCATCGAATCGGTCCCGGGCCAGGTGCTCGAGAATGGCCATCAGCGGCGTGATGCCGCTGCCGCCGGCAATCATAAGCAGGCGCGGCGGGGGGTTCGTTAGCACAAACTCGCCCCCGGCGGCACTCAGGTCGAGGACCAGGCCAACTTCAGCGTTGGCGTGCAGCCATCGTGTGACGCCGTTTCCATCCTGGCGCTGGATGGTTACGCGCAATAGGCGGGCGCCCTTGCCGGGCCGGTTGGCGCTGTTGGAAATGCTGAACACTCGCCGCCGCATGATGCCTTCGATCTCCACGCCCAGGGCCACGTGCTGGCCGGCCTGGTGGCCCTGCCAGTGTCGATTGGTTTGAAGCCACAGGCTGAAAGTATCTTCGCTTTCCTCGACCCTGCGGACGACCCGGGCGCGAATCTCCGAAGTCGACCACAGCGGGTTGATGCGCTGGATAACGCGATTCCAGGCCGCAGGGTCGCTGAACGGGCGGCTGGCATCCAGCAGCAGGCGCCTGAGCGGAAAGGGGTGATTGGCGGACCGGGTGTCCATCGAAAGCGCTCAAATATAGTGAACAAGTGTTCACTATAATGGTTGTCGGAGAATGAATTGTCAAGCCCGGCCCCGGCTTGCGGCCAGGCCGCGCTGAGCTCCGGGCGGCGAGGCGGGCGCTGCAGCGGGCTGGGATATACTGGAACGATGACAGAGAAATACTTGCCATGAGCGCCGGATCGAACGCGCCCCGGCGCGCTCGCGACGGGGCGAAAGCCTCGCCGCCTGCGACCCGCAGTGAACAGAAGCAGCGTACCCGTGAGCAGCTTCTGAATGCTGCGCTGGACCTGATGGAGTCGGGCCGCGGCTTTTCCTCCTTGAGCCTGCGCGAGGTGACGCGCGAAGCCGGCGTGGTGCCGGCAGCCTTTTACCGGCATTTCAGCGATCTGGACGAATTGGGGCTGGCGCTGGTCGAAGCCTGCGGCCTGACCCTTCGTCGTTTGCTTCGCGAGGCGCGCCAACAGGGTTTGCCGCCAACCCAGGTCCTGCGCAGCTCGGTGCTGATCTACAAGAATTACGTCAAGGACAACCACCGCTATTTTCGTTTTGCCGCCAGTGCCCGCGGCGGTGGCTCGCCCCGTATTCGCAAGGCGATCCGCATCGAGGAGTCGCATTTCGCCAATGAGATGGCCCAGGACATGCGCGATATGAACCTGATGCCGAGCCTGCCGATGGATGCGCTGGAAATGATTTGCGGGCTGGTGGTCACCACCATGATGAATGCCGCCACCGATATTCTCGATCTGCCCGAAGGTCAGGCCCAGGCCGAAAAGGAGCTGACCGAGAATTTCATCATGCAGCTGCGCCTGATCTTCCTGGGCGCCCGCAGCTGGGATCCGTCGCGTTAGGGAACCCCTCTGAACAACAGCAGCTAGCCACTTCGATTGACGCAAAAATGACGTAAGTTTGACGCTGGCACCGTTGATTCGGTGCCGGCCGCGGCGCAGGCTATTTTGTGATGAACATCACATTGAATCAGCCTGTCGGCGCAGCATGACTGAACTCGCCCCGATCGCAAGCAACGAACGCCACGAAGTGCTGGACGCGCTCAGAGGCTTGGCCCTGTTCGGCATCTTTCTGGCCAATATCCGCTTCTTCAGCGGCTGGGAGTTTCTCGGCGCGGAGCAGCAATACACGCTGGCCGGCAACGCACACGAGCTGATCGATTTCCTGCACCTGGCCGTCATCGACGGCAAGTTCTATACCCTTTTCTCCTTCCTGTTCGGGCTGGGCTTCGCCCTTCAGCTGCAGCGGCTGGAAGGGCGCGGCGCGGCCGCCAGTCAGATCTACCTGCGGCGTACGAGCATCCTGCTGGGTCTCGGCCTGATCCATCTTTTCGTGTTCTGGGTGGGCGACATCCTCACGCCTTACGCGCTGCTCGGTTTCGTGTTGCTCGCCGTTCGTCACTGGACCGACCGGACCGTGCTGATCGTCGCGGGCCTGGCGTTGCTCGTGCCCATCGTCGGTTACGCGCTGTTCTGGGCCTTGGGCGTGGATCAGAGCCTGGGCTTGTACAACCTGGCTTATGCCTTGATGCCACCTGGGGCTCAGGATCCGTTGGTCGAGCTCCGCCTGAGCGACTGGATCGAGCGACTGCAAGCGTCTTTCGGGCTGGGTGTGCTTCGCTTTGGCTATCTGTTCGACACCTGGCGCTGGCCGAAGCTGTTCGCGATCATGCTGCTAGGCCTGTGGGCCGGGCGCAGGCTCGCGCGCGGTGAACTGCTCGGCAATACCCGGCTGCTGGTCGGCGTGCTGCTGACTGGTGGATTGTCGGGTCTGATCGCCGGCCCGATCCTGGCCGCACTCGACGGGATCGGCTTTGAGCGGCCGCATTCCCTGAACGGCTTGTATGCCGTCATTGCCTACACCTTCGCCGTGATTCCGCTCGGCCTGGCCTACGCCGCTGGCTTCGTGCTGCTGTGGCGCCGTGCTTCGGGCAGCCTGCGGCTGCTGGCCGCGCCCGGGCGCATGGCGCTGACCAACTACCTGGGCCAGACCCTGATCGGACTGACGGTCTTTTACGGCGTCGGTTTGGACCAGGCCGGGCTGTGGTCGATCCAGACCCTGCTTGCATTCGCCTGCGCGGTGTATCTCACCCAGGCCGTGCTCTCCAATCTCTGGCTCAAAAGATTCCAGTACGGCCCGATGGAATGGCTGTGGCGGGCGCTGACCTACGGTACAGCGCCCAAGCTGCGGCGGGCAGTCGCGGCATGAAAACGTCCTCTTGCACAGCAAATGATCTTGTACTCAAGGGCGTTGTATCCGCAAACCAAAGATGCCGCTATCGAGCGGTATCAAACCTCAGCATTACCAAAACCCAAAGAGGAAACACCGTGAAACAGTCCAATCTCCTACGTACGTGCGCAGTCTCGCTCTCACTGCTGCTTGGCCTGTGCCTTGCCGCGCCGGCAGCCGCCCAACTGGAAGTCTGGGAAGACTATGAAGTCTCAGACGCTGTCTGGTCACTGACCATGGTCAAGCTCGATCCGGGTACTCAGGAAATCTATCTGGAAGGCCTGAAGTCGACCTGGGTTGCAGCCAATGAAGTCGCGAAGTCTCTCGGCCATGTCGAGTATTACTCGATCCATGCCAACCAGGCTCCGGCGCCTGGTGCTTTCGATCTCTTGTTGGTCATCAAATTCCCAAGTACGGAAATGATGGCACCTAGCCGTGAGCGATACAACGAGTTCATGGAAGCCTGGGGACAGGAGAACATGGATGCCAGCAACGAGAAGGTACTCGATCTGTATAACGAGATTCGCGAAATCCAGGGCGAGTACATGACCCGGGAAATCACGTTGAAGTGATCTGAACGAACGCTGCGCTGCGAGGTAACCATCTCCTTGCAGCGCAGCAACCCCCTTCCGATCAAGCATGTAATGCGTTATCCAACTTCGGAGCCTTTCATGACGGCCCTTTCATGGCAGTCCAGTGATGCGCAGTGACAAACCGTCGCCGCCACCGGACGTGGCCTCGGTTGCCACCGATTTCACGGCCCTGTGGCTGGCTGGTGAATTCCGCGCCGCCGGCGAGAAGTACTGGGCCGAGGACGTCGTGAGCATCGAGCCGCACGCGCTGCCGGACGGCGCCGACCAGGTGTGCATGGGTATTGAGGCGGTGCGGGCCAGAAACCTGTGCTGGCTTGCGACTCACGGTATCGAGGACCTGAGCGTTGACGGCCCTTTCGTGACCGGGGATCACTTCGCATTGTTTGCCGACATGTTGATCGCCCACGCCGGCCGGCGCACGCCGCACAGCCGCATCGCCGTATTTGCGGTGCGCGAGGGGCGGATCATCGAGGAGCGCTTTTTCTATGAGTAAAAGGTCAATGGCTCGCGCAAAGACGCAGAGACGCGAAGGAACAACTACTGAAACGTACTGGAGATTCCGGATATGACTGCTACCCCGAAAGCACTGGCCCACGTGGTCTACCGCACCCGACGCTTTGCGGAAATGTTGGCGTGGTACAGCGCCGTGTTCGGTGCCAGGGTTCAGCACCAGAACCCGGCGATGAGCTTTATGACCTTCGACGACGAACACCATCGCTTCGCGTTCCTCGACCTGTCCGTGATCGATCCGGACGGATCCGAACCTGAAACAAAAAGCTGGGTCGGCGTCGATCACCTGGCCTGGACGTACCCGTCCCTGGAGAATCTTTTCGCCAGCTACGAGCATTGCAGGGCCAACGGTATCGAGCCCTACTGGTGCGTCCACCACGGACTGACAATCTCCATGTACTACGCCGACCCCGACGGCAACCAGATGGAGTTCCAGGTCGATGCCTTCGATACGGCCGAGGAGTGCAACGCCTATATTTCCGGACCGCCTTTCGAGGTCAACCCGGTCGGCGTCGAGTTCGATCCCGAAGCGTGGCTGGCGGCCGTGCGTGAAGGCGGCTCCCTGGACGACTTCCGCGTACGCTCCGCTCACGAGCCGGTCTCGCCGATTCGAGGTGCAGTCAGTGCATTGCTCTGAGGCGTTCCCTGAGCCGGGACTCGAGCGATGAGCCTGACGCTCGACACGCCCGATCTTCCTTCGCACCGTGGCCCAACCACAATCCATCCAAACAACGAGAACAGTCGATGAACAGTCCGCTCGCCGAGGACGATATCCTCCAGATCAAGGCGCTGATGGACACCTACATCGAAGGTGGCCGAACAGGGAGTGTGGATACACTGCGCCCGATCTTCCACGAACTGGCCACGATCTGCGGCTACGTCGGCCCGGATCTTTTCGCCGGTGGGATCGAGATGTTCTACGACTGGCACACCGAGAACGGGCCGGCGGCCGACCTCGAGGTCGGCGATATTGGGCTCGACGTCGAAGGGACCGCCGCCAGCGTTCGAATCGAACTTGACAACTGGACCGGCCACCGCTTCACCGACTTCTTCACGCTGGTCAGGATCGACGGCCGATGGCAGATCACGAGCAAGGTGTTCTACCTGCACCCGGAGTAAGGATTGCCGAAGACCTGGTCCGACACACCATCCATCTCCACAAGGAATGCCAACATGCAACGAGTTTGTCTTGCGCTACTCGCCCTCGCCTTGGGTACTTTCGCTCAAGCGGGCACATCGGGTGAGGCGTCATCCCGTTCAGTGGTCGAGAGCGTCTATAGCCTGTTCGCCGTGGGCGACATGGAGGGATTCGCCGGGTTGATGGCGACGGACATCGTCTGGAACGAGGCCGAGGGCAATCCGTACGCCGACCTGAACCCCTACATCGGGCCCGAGGCCGTCATGTCCGGATTGATGGCGCGGTTGGTCGGCGAATGGGAAGACATCAGCGTTACGCCGCACGAGTACGTCGTCGAACGCGATCGCGTTGTGGTTTTCGGCCGCTACAAGGAGACCTGGAAAGCCACTAGCAAGACGATCGACATTCCGTTCGTGCATTCCTGGACGGTTCAGGACGGCAAGCTGGTCGCATTCCAGCAGTACACCGACACAGCCGCCTTGGTGGCGACGATGAATGATTCATCGGCTGCGGGCGGCGTCACGCAGTCACATGTTGACGCACTAGAGCAGGTCGCGCTGGTGCCGGCCGATCGTTCGCTGGTACGGCCCGAAGACGGGGTGATGCTCGCCGACGGCACGCTGCTGATCGCCGACCAGGAGCATGGCCTCGTCGCGCTGAGCCCCGATGGCGCGAAACGCCCGTTCGGCAATTTCGAGGCAGCGGGATACATCCACGAACCACCGTCCCGAAGCGCCGGCCCGAACGGCGTCGCGCTGGAGCCTGGTGGGGGCCACGTGCTGGTGGCGGATGTGCTGACCGGGGCCATTTACCGGGTCAACAGTCGAACCGAGCAGGTCGTGCGAATTCACCAGCATGAGTTCGGGGTCAATTCGGTGCGTCGCGACCGAAGCGGCGCGGTCTGGTTTACCCAGTCGACTGAGAACAATGGCCCGGATTCGGAGGCCAGGATGTTCGAGGCCATCGATACGAAACCCATGGACGGCGCGCTCTTTCGCCTCTCGCCGACCAATGATCACGAGCCTATTCCCGATCTGCGGCGCATGGATTCCGGGTTTGATTTCGCCAATGGCCTGGTGATTGACGAGGAGCGTGGCTACCTGTACGTGGCGGAAACGATGGCCGATCGCATCATCGGCTACCAGATGTCTTCGCTTACCGGCAGACTGTCGAACCGTCGCGTGATCGCCGAAGTCCCGACGCCGGACAATATCGAACTCGATGCCGCCGGTCGGCTTTGGGTTGCCTCACCGATCGCCAACGCCCTGCTGGTCGTCGATCCCGATTCCGGCGAATGGTCGACGGCCTTCCACCCGCATACGGAAGAACACGATCGGCTCATGGTCGAATGGCGGCGCCGGGCCGCAAGCGGCGAACCGCGCCTGGAACTGTTCGGCCCGGATATGTGGTCGCCTTTGCCCGGGCTTGTCACCGGCATGATCCTGACAACTGATGGTGGCCCGATCTACCTGACCGGCCTGGGCGACGCCCTGGTCCAACTGACGAATTCTGAGCAGTAGCCGCTGCAGGCGGCTTCCCGAAAACAGCTCAGAAGAACCCGCCGTGTTGATTGCCGGTACAATCGATCCATGTCCCGAGTTGTCGACAGCCGCCGCCAGGATCGGCGTCATCGTGAGCTGGTCAGAGAGGCCTGCGGCCTGGTGATCGACGGTTTCGACGACTACAACGCGAGCTTCTCCGACATCACCCGTCGCGGCAAACGCCGCTTCGAGCAGGGTAACCGCGCCGGCATGCGCGCCGATGTCGTCGCCCGACTGGAACTCTACGACCAACTGGTCAACGAGACCATCTCGCGCCTCGAGGGGCTGCTGGCCAACCGACTTTTCTCGCGCAGCATCTGGCGTGACATGCGCGTCGCCTTCGGGGCGCTGATCGAGCGCAAGCTCGACGCAGAGCTCTACAAGACTTTCTTCAACACCATCACGCGGCGCCTGTTCAAGACGCGCGGCGTCGATCCGGCGATCGAGTTCGTGGCCTTCGATTTCCAGCCCAGCGATCGCATCACCCATCCGGTGGCGCGATACACCTACATCGTCGGTGAGCGCCTCACCGACACTTTCGTGCGCATCCTCGAGGACTTCGCGTTCAGCCTGCCCTGGGCCGACGCCGGAGCCGATGCAGTGCGCCTGGCCGAGCGCATGGCCGGCGTGCTCGAAGGCGACGAGGCGCTGTGCATCGAGTTGCTGGAAACCATCTTCTACCGCGAGGGGCGCGCCTACCTGGTCGGCCGCGTGCTGGGCCGAACCCGGCACGTGCCTTGCGTGATCGCCCTGCGGCTCGATGCCGAAGCGATCGCCGTCGATGCCCTGCTGACCCGGCGGCTGCAGCTGAGCATCCTGTTCGGCTACACCTACAGCTACTTCCTGGCGGATCTGCCCACGGTGGCGGATGCGGTGGTGTTCCTGCGCAGCCTGCTGCCGGACAAGCCGGTGGACGAGCTTTACTCCGTGCTCGGGCGCGCCAAGCAGGGCAAGACCGAGCGTTACCGCGCTTTCCGACGGCACTTGAGCGACAATCCCGACGAGCGCTTCGAGGTGGCCGAGGGCAAGCGCGGCATGGTGATGGCCGTGTTCACGCTGCCGTCCTACCCGCTGGTTTTCAAGCTGCTGCGCGACAAGTTCGCGCCGGAGAAGACGATCAAGCGACACCAGGTCATCGAGCGCTACCAGATGGTGCATCGCCACGATCGGGTGGGGCGGTTGCTCGATGTCCAGGAGTTCAAGTCCCTGCGCTTCGAGCGCGACCGCTTTTCACCGCAACTGCTCGAGGAGTTGCTCGAGGAGTGCTCCCGGGTGGTTCGGGTCGACGGTGACGACCTGGTGATTCGCCACTGCTACGTCGAGCGTCGCGTTCGGCCGCTGGATCTCTACCTGTCGGAGGTCGAGGCCGGCGGCGCCCGCCAGGCCCTGGTCGACATGGGACAGGCGCTCAAGGACCTGGCGCGGTCGAATATTTTCGCCGGTGATCTCCTGCCCAAGAACTTCGGCGTCACGCGCTCGGGGCGGGTTGTCTTCTACGACTACGATGAGCTCGCCCTGCTGACCGATTGCCGCTTTCGCGAAATGCCCCGGGCCACGGACGATATCGACGTCTACAACGACGAGACCTGGTTTCACGTGGCCGAAAACGACGTCTTCCCCGAGGAGTTTCCGCGTTTCATGGCGCTCAGGCGCGATTACCTGGAGGTGCTCGAGGAGGCCCACGGCGAGCTGTTCGACGCCCGTTGGTGGCAGGACGTGCAGGGCCGCATCGCTTCGGGCGAGGCGCTGGATGTGGCGCCGTACGGGGAAGGGGCGAGATTGGTTTGAAGAAAGGGTTCAGGTTTCAGGGTTCAGGTTTCAGGAAAAGATGGTTGTGGGGCTTCGCGAAAGGGGAGGTGGCAGCGATTACGGTTGCGAACTCGGATTGGTTCTTGGGGTTCGGGGTTCCGGAACGGCTTCGATTAATTGCGGAGTCATCGGCTTGCACAGCGAAAGGATTTTCGGCAGCGCACCATCGGCTTCGCCAAGCGCTCCTGAAACCTGAAACCTGAAACCTTCCTTCCGTCATCTCTTGACGGAAATCGCGTCCCGCGCCGCGGTCGCCTTTCGCCGGGCATCGGCGATGTCCTTGCCGCGCGCGAGTGTGACGCCCATGCGGCGGCGCCCCTTCACTTCGGGCTTGCCGAACAGGCGCAGGTCGGTGTCGGGCGCGGCCAGCGCCTTGTCGAGATTGCCGAAGGTGACCTGCTTCGATTCGCCTTCGACCAGCAACGCGGCCGAGGCGCTGGGACCGCGCTGGACGATGTGCGGGACGGGCAGGCCGAGGATGGCGCGGGCGTGCAGGGCGAATTCTGAAAGATCCTGCGAGATCAGGGTAACCAGGCCGGTGTCGTGCGGCCGCGGCGAGACTTCGCTGAACCAGACCCGGTCGCCCTTGACGAACAGCTCCACGCCGAAAATGCCGAGCCCGCCGAGCGCGTCGGTGACGGCGCCGGCGATGCGTTCGGCTTCCAGCCGAGCCAGCTCGCTCATCCGCTGCGGTTGCCAGGACTCGCGGTAATCGCCGTCTTCCTGCGTGTGGCCGATGGGTTCGCAGAACAGGGTGCCGTCGGCATGCCGCAGCGTCAGCAGGGTGATCTCGTAGTCGAAGTCGACGAATCCCTCGATGATGACCTTGCCCTCGCGGCTGCGCCCGCCGGACTGGGCGTAGTCCCAGGCCGATCCGATGTCAGCCTTGTCGCGGACCAGGCTCTGGCCCTTTCCGGACGACGACATGATCGGCTTGACCACGCAGGGCAGGCCGATCTCGGCGACGGCCTTTTCGAAAGCCTCGCGCGTGTCGGCAAAGCGGAACGGCGAGGTCGGCAGCTCGAGTTCCTCCGCCGCCAGGCGCCGGATGCCCTCGCGGTTCATGGTCAGGTGGGCGGCCCGGGCGGTGGGAATGACCTTGTAGCCTTCGGACTCGAGCAACAGGAGGGCGTCGGTCGCGATTGCCTCGATTTCGGGCACGATCAGGTGCGGCCGGTCGAGCTCGGCGATGCTCAGCACGGCCTGGGGGTCGAGCATGTCGATGACGTGGTGGCGATGGGCGACGGCCATGGCGGGCGCATGATCGTAGCGGTCGACGGCGATGACCTCGCAGCCGAGCCGCTGCAGCTCGATGACGACTTCCTTGCCGAGTTCTCCGCTGCCAAGCAGCATGACGCGGGTGGCCGTGGACGAATGCGGTGTGCCGATGTCGGTCATGGTCGGATTCTGCTAATCGGATTGATGCTGTAATGAAAAACTTGCAACCACCGAAGACACTGAATACACCGAACAGAACACGCTTTTCCTTTCGGTGCATTCGGTGTGTTCGGTGGTTGCATGGATTGTCGTCATCGCTTCGGGTATCAGTCTTCGGCCTTTCCTGGTTCGAGATGCCGGTCGAAGAAATCGGTGATGGTGCGGTAGACGTGCAGCCGCGGTCCCTCGCCGGCGATGGCGTGCTTTTCGCCGGGGTAGGTCATCAGCTCGAAGGGAAAGGCGCGTGCCTGCAGGTCGTGCATCAGACGGGTCGAGTGGGTAAAGAGCACGTTGTCGTCGGCCATGCCGTGGATCAGCAGCAGGGGGTCGGTCATTTCATCGGTGTAGTTCAGCACATCGCCACTCTCGTAAGCCTCGGCCTGGTCCTGCGGCTTGCCCATGTAGCGCTCGGTGTAGTGGGTGTCGTAGAGCGTCCAGTCGGTGACCGGCGCGACCGAGACGCCCGCGGCGAACTCGCCCGGATACTGGGCAAGTGCCATCAAACTCATGTAGCCGCCGTAGCTCCAGCCGAAGATGCCGATACGATCCGGGTCGACGAAATCCTGTGAGCGCAGCCAGTCGACGCCGACCATCTGGTCGGCCATTTCCACCTGCCCGAGCTTGAGCCAGGCGGCGTCCTGGAAGGCCTTGCCCTGGCGTTCGACGCCGCGGTTGTCGAGCGAAAACACCAGGTACCCGCGGCGGGCCATGTACTGGTCGATCAGCATGCGCCGCGACCAGCTGTCGGTGACCATGCGGTGCGTCGGGCCGCCGTAGACGTGGACGAACACCGGGTGCCGCGCTTCGGGATCGAAGTCGGCCGGCCGGATCAGCCGGTAGTGGAGTTCGTGGCCCTGGGGCGCGACGATGGTGCCGAACTCGGTGGGGCGATGGCCGTCGCGATAGGGTCCGTAGGGATGATCGTCGTCGAGGCGATTCTCCACCAGCCAGGCCAGGCGCTCGCCGTCGACGTTGTGCAGCGAAAGCTGCGGCGGTTGGCGGCTGTTGGAGAAGGTATCGACGTAGACTCGCGCATCGCGGTCCATGGCGATGTCGTGCCAGCCCGAGCGGCGCGATACGCGATTGACGACCTCGGGCGAGCGGGTGATCAGCGACTGCCGGTAGAGGTGCTTCTCGGTGGTCGAGACTTCCGAGGCGGTGAAGTAGACCATCCCCATCTCCTCGTCCACGCCGGCCAGCGAATCGACCTGCCATTGACCCTCGGTCAGCCGACGCAGGCGTTCGCCTTCGTAGTCGTAGAGATAGAGGTGACGGAAGCCGTCGCGCTCGGACGACCAGACGAAGGCCGGCATCTCCCTGAGAAAATGCAGGTCGTCGTGGAGGTTGATCCAGGTCTCGCTGGTCTCGGTCAGCAGCGTGCGTGCCTCGCCGTCGTCGATGTTGGCGACGACCAGTTCGAGCGTCTGCTGGTCGCGGCTCTGGCGCTGAAAACTGAGCTGCTCGCCGTTGGGCAGCCACTTGACGCGGGGAATGTAGATGTCGGATTCCTCGCCGATATCCATCCATTCGATCTCGCCGCTTTCGATGTCGGCAACACCGAGCCGGTAAGTCACGTTGTCGGTGCCGGCATAGGGGTAGCGCTGCTCGACCATCTCGATGCGATCGGCCTGGACTTCGTAGCGGCGCGTGACTTCGACCGGCGATTCGTCGATCTGCAGGAACGCGACATGATCGCCGGTCGGCGACCACCAGAAACCGGTCGAGCGACCCATTTCTTCCTGCGCGATGAACTCGGCCATGCCGTTGGCGACGGTGTCGGTCGCGCTGTCGGTCAGTGGCTGCGCCTCGCCGCTTTCGATCTCGACCAGCCAGAGTTCGCGCTCCCGGACGAAGGCCACGTGGCGACCGTCGGGGGCGATCTGCGGGTCGGTGTCGAAGGCGTCGGAGTCGGTCAGCTGGCGCACTTCTCGCGCCTCGGCCTGCATGTCGAGCACGAAGACGTCGCCGCCGATGGGAAACAGCAGCCAGCGGCCGTCGCTCGACCAGCGGTAGTCGACGATGCCGCGCAGGTCGGCGATGCGCGCCCGCTCCCGCCTGGCCTGTTCGGCCGCCGAGAGTTCGACTTCCTCGGTCATGACCTCGTCGGCGGCGACGAGCACGCGCGTGCTGTCGTCGGCAATGTGGTACTCCCACAGGTCGAGCAGGCTGCGGTCGTCCTCGCGGCCCTTGAGGAAGGTGACCCGGTCGCCGGCCGGCGAGAGCTCGGCGCGTCGCAGCGTCGGGCCCGCGAGGTCGGGGCTGTCGAAGATTCGCTCGAGGCTGAGTTCGTCGGGCTGTGCCGAAGCCAGCGAGACGAGCAGGGCGAGAGGCAGAGCAAGGATGGCGCGAGCGGTCATTCTGGGCCTTCGTTTCGGTGCAAGCCCGCTATTGTCGGGGGCTGCCGCCCGGAAGGCAAATCTCGGCAGTGGAAAAACGCTTCCGTGCGCCCCATCTGTATTCTCGAGCGGCTAACATGCCGCCGTCGAATCTGGTTGACGGTCACAGGATCATGCAGAAACACTATCCCGAGTCACCCGCCGAACTCCCCTACGACGAGGGCGTTCGAAGCCGGACCGATGCGCTCTACCGGCGCGTGCGAGACGTCGTTCCCGAGGCGGAGTGGCCCCTGCACGCGCCGCTGATCGACGCGATCAACCGGCTCAAGGTCGAGCGCGATGCCGTGATCCTGGCGCACAACTACATGACGCCGGAGATATTCAACTGTGTCGGCGACATCACCGGCGACTCCCTGCGCCTGGCCCAGGTCGCGGCCGAAGCCGAGGCGGAAGTCATCGTGCAGGCCGGCGTCCACTTCATGGCCGAGACCGCCAAGATCCTGTCGCCGGACAAGACCGTCCTGATTCCGGACCTGGATGCGGGCTGTTCCCTGGCCGCGTCGATCACGGGCGAGGACGTGCGCCGGATTCGCGCGGCCTACCCGGATGTCCCGATCGTGACCTACGTGAATACCTCCGCCGAGGTCAAGGCCGAGTCCGATATCTGCTGCACCTCGTCCAACGCCGTCGCCGTGGTCGAAGCCGTCGCCGCGCAGTGGGGCAGCGACACGGTGATCATGATTCCCGATGAGTACCTGGCGAAGAACGTCGCCAGCCAGACCGAGATCCGCATTCTGACCTGGAAAGGCGATTGCGAGGTACACGAGAAGTTCACCCGGGCGGAGATCGAGCAACTTCGTGTCGAGCATCCGGACGCGATGATCATCACGCATCCCGAGTGTCCACCCGAAGTCCTGCGGGCGGCCGACTTCGCCGGCTCGACCGGCGCGATGTCGTCTTACGTGTCCGAGCACCGGCCGAAGAAGGCCATCCTGATCACCGAGTGTTCGATGAGCGACAACGTGGCCGTCGCCAACCCGGGAACGCGATTCATCCGGCCTTGCAACCTGTGCCCGCACATGAAGCGGATCACGCTGGAGAAGATCTACCGGTCCTTGCGCGACCTGCGTTTCGAGATCGAAGTGCCGGCCGATGTCGCCGAACGGGCCCGGGCCAGCCTCCGGGCGATGCTCGATCTGCCCCGGGTCGGCAAGCCGCCGGCCTTCGACACCTCCAGGCCCGAACGCGCCGCCGACTACGTCAGCGTCTGATAGCGATGAAGTCCCAGCTGCCGGTCATCGTGGTCGGCTCCGGCATCGCCGGCCTCTGGACGGCACTCAACGCCGCGCCCCGGCCGGTTCTGATGCTCACCTCCGGTACCTTCGGCGAACAGTCGTCCACGGCCTGGGCCCAGGGCGGAATCGCGGCCGCCCTGGGGCCGGACGACAGCCCCGAACTGCACGCGGCCGATACGGTCTCCGCGGGCGCCGGCCTGGTCGACGAGCAGGTCGCCGGGGCACTGGCGCGCGAAGCGGTCGGGCAGGTCGGCGCGCTCGAGCGCCTGGGCGTTGCATTCGAACATCACGCTGACGGCCGCTGGGCGCTCTCGCGCGAGGCCGCGCACGGGCGCGACCGCATCGCCCGCGTCGGCGGTGATCGTGCCGGCGCGGCCATTGTCAGCGTCCTGGTCGCGGCCGCGAATCGGGCTCCGCACGTGACAGTGCGTGAACACACCCGGGTGGTGGGCCTGCTGCGTGGCGAAGACGGCGGTTGCGCGGGCGTGCTGGCGGAGACCAAAGAAGGCCGACCCGAATCGCTTCCGGCCGCGGTCACCGTGCTGGCCACCGGTGGAGTCGGGGGACTCTACGCGCTGACAACCAACCCGCCGGGCAACCGGGGCCGGGCCCTCGCCTGGGCCGTGGGGCTGGGCGCGGACGTTCGCGACGCCGAGTTCGTGCAGTTTCATCCGACCGCCATCGACATTCCCCGCCATCCGGCGCCGTTGGCAACCGAGGCCCTGCGCGGCGAGGGTGCCGTACTGGTCGACCACCGGGGCCGGCGTTTCATGCCGGCCTGCCATCCGGCCGCCGAGATGGCGCCGCGCGATGTCGTGGCGCGCGCCGTACACCGGCAAGTGCAGACCGGAGCGGGCGCCTTCCTGGATGCTCGCGAAGCGGTCGGTGAGTCCTTTCCGGACCGTTTCCAGGCCGTCTTCCGGGCCTGCATGGCGGCCGGCATCGATCCGCGCAGCCAGCCGATACCGGTCGCACCGGCCGCCCACTACCACATGGGCGGCGTGGCGGCCGGCCTGGACGGAGCGACCGGTGTGCCCGGGCTGCTTGCCGTCGGCGAGGTCGCCTGCACCGGGGCGCATGGCGCCAACCGCCTGGCCTCGAATTCGCTGGCCGAAGCATTGGTGATGGGCGCACGCGCCGGCCAGGCCCTGGCCGATGCCGAGCAGCGGCGCTCGCGACCGATCGAGGCGCGACCGTCTCCCGTCATGTCGCCGAGCGCGCTCGGGTGCCTGCGGGCGGCCATGTCGGCGCATGCCGGCGTCGTACGCCATGCCGACGGACTGGCGCGCCTGCTTGAAACGATCGACGAGCTCGAGGCCTGCTGGGGTGCGGCGGACGAGCTTGTGGCGGCTCGCCTGATCGCCGCGGCCGCCCTGCAACGGCGCGAAAGCCGGGGGGCACACGACCGAAGCGACTATCCTGAAACGGCCGCGGCGGGCCGGTCCCGCCGAATGACGCTGGCGCAGTCGCGCGCCGGCCTGCTGACCGCATGAGCTGAGGACTACCCGAACATGAACGCTACCCTGCCGCGCAACCCGATTGCGCAAGTCGTCGCCCGCGCACTGGCCGAGGATCTCGGCGGCCGCGGCGATGTCACCACCCGGGCTACCGTGCCCGCTGAGGCGATCGGTCGATTCAGGTTGGTGGCCCGGCAAGCCGGCGTGCTCGCGGGCGTCGAGCCGGCGGCCGAGGCCTTCGCCCAGGTCGACCCCGCCATCGAGATCGACTGGCACGAGGGCGACGGCGATCCGCTCGACCCCGGGACGATCATCGCCGATCTCTCGGGCCCGGCGGCGGGCATTCTCAGCGCCGAGCGCACGGCCCTCAACTTCCTCGGGCGGCTCAGCGGTATCGCCACGCTGACCCGGCGCTATGTCGATGCCGTGGTCGGTACTCGAGCCCGCATCGCCCACACGCGCAAGACCACGCCGGGCCTGCGCGCGCTGGAGCTGGAAGCGGTCAGTGCCGGCGGCGGGGCGCGTCACCGCTTCGGGCTTGATGACGCCATCCTGATCAAGGACAACCACGTGGCCGTGGCCGGCAGCGTGGCCGAAGCGATCCGGCGCGCCCGGGCCTTTGCCGGGCACATGCTGCGCGTCGCCGCCGAGATCGATTCGATCGAGCAGTTCGACGAGGCCCTCGACGCCGGGGCCGACAGTCTGCTGCTGGACAATTTCAGCACGGCCGATCTCAGGCGCTGCGTGCTCGCGGCGAAAGGGCGTGGCGTAACGCTGGAGGCCTCCGGCAACGTGTCCCTGGAAAACGTCGGCGAGATCGCCGCCACCGGGGTCGACGTCGTTTCGGTCGGCGCGATCACGCACTCCGCGCCGTGTCTCGACCTGGGGCTGGACGAACACGCCTGATTGGCGCCAGCGTGCTATCGTTCCGGGTCAGTGGTTTCAACGACGGGGACAGCATGAGCGAGCGCGAATTCGATATCGTCCTGATGGGCGCGACCGGCTTTACCGGCCGCCTGGTGGCCGAACACCTGGTCCGGCGCCACGGCGTCGGCGGCCAGCTCAAGTGGGCGCTGGCCGGGCGCAGCCGCGAGAAACTCGAGAAGATTCGCATCGAGCTCGGCGAGATGGCGGCCGGCCTGCCGCTGATCGTCGCCGACAGTCACGACCGCGCCTCGCTCGACGCCATGGTGCAGCGCACGCGCGTGGTCTGCACCACGGTTGGACCGTATGCGCTGCACGGCTCCGACCTGGTGGCCGCCTGCGCCGCCAACGGCACCGACTATTGCGACCTGTCCGGCGAAGTGCCCTGGATGCGGCGCATGCTGGACGCGCACGCCGATGCGGCCGCAAAGAGCGGGGCGCGTATCGTCCACTGCTGCGGTTTCGATTCGATTCCTTCCGATATGGGGGTGTGGTTCCTGCAGAAGCAGGCGCAGGAGCAATTCGGCAAGCCCCTGGCCCGCGTGCGCATGCGCGTGAAGGCGGCCAAGGGCGGCCTGAGCGGGGGCACCTACGCCTCGATGCTCAATATCGTCGAGGAAGCGCGGCGCGACAAGAGCGTCGCGCGGGTTCTCAAGAATCCCTACGCACTATGCCCGCCGGACTCACGCGAAGGCGAACGCCAGCCCTACGTCTCGAAGTCGAGTTACGACCCGGCTTTCGAGGTGTGGACGGCACCGTTCGTCATGGCCGCGATCAACACCCGTGTGGTGCTCAAGTCCAATGCCCTGTCCGATCACGGCTACGGCAAGGACTTCCGCTACGACGAAGCCGTGATGACCGGTCGCGGGTTTTCCGGCCGCATGAAGGCGACCACGGTCTCGCTCGGCATGGGGGCATTCGCCGTGGGCGCGGCACTCGGGCCGACTCGCGCGCTGCTCAAGAAGCTGGTGCTGCCCAAGCCCGGCGAGGGCCCTTCGGCCGAAGCACGCGAGGCGGGATTCTTCAAGATCGCCATCGACGGGCGCAACGAAGCCGGCGAAGAGTCCATGCGCGTGTCGGTCAGCGGCGATCGCGATCCCGGCTACGGTTCGACCTCGAAAATGCTTGGCGAAACGGCCCTGGCCCTGGCGCTCGACCTGTCTGCGGACGACTGCCCGGGCGGCATCTGGACGCCGTCAACGGCTCTCGGCGGTAAGCTGCTCGAGCGGCTGGAACGACACGCCGGGCTCGAGTTCAAGCTGATCGAGTAGCGATCATTCGAAAGCTGATCAGGGCGAGCACGCTGACGCGCTAGTCGCCGCCCGCTCGGGCGGGCAGCGATTCTGCGGGAGACTGACGGTAGGTCGGGCCTGTCGGGCTGCGTCGATTCGGTGACCAAGGCACCCTGGGGATGCCCCGGCCTGCCGAACGCAGTCAGCCCTTGCCGAGACTGGCCATGTCGATGACGAAGCGATAGCGGACGTCGCCGCGTTTCATGCGTTCGTAGGCCTTGTTGATATCGCGGATGTCGAGCATCTCGACATCGCACTCGATGCCGTGCTCGGCGCAGAAGTCGAGGCATTCCTGGGTTTCGGGCAGGCCGCCGATCAGCGAGCCGGCGAGCGACCTGCGCCCGAAGATCAGGGGGCCGGCGTCGAGCGGCGGGTCGACCGGCTCGGGCATGCCCACGAGCATGTGAATGCCGTCGTGCTTGAGCGTGGCGATGTAGGGGTTGAGGTCGTGCGCGACCGGCACGGTATCGAGCATGAAGTCGAAATGACCGGCCACCGCTTCCATCTGCGCCGCGTCGGTGGAGACGACAACGTGATGCGCGCCCTGGCGTTTGGCCTCCGCCGCCTTGTCGCTCGAGCGCGTGAACAGCGTCACTTCCGCACCCAGCGCGCGGGCGAGCTTGACGCCCATATGGCCCAGTCCGCCCATGCCGATCACGCCGATTCGGTGACCCTCGCCGACGCCGAAATGGCGCAGCGGGGAATAGGTCGTGATGCCGGCGCAAAGCAGGGGTGCGGCCGCGGCCGGATCGAGGCCGTCGGGAATTCTTACGACGAAGCGGTCGCTGACGACGACGTCTTCGGAGTAGCCGCCATAGGTCTTGGAGCCGTCGTGCAGGTCCTGGCCGTTGTAGGTCAACACGTTGCCGCCGGTGCAGTACTGCTCCAGGCCTTCCTCGCAGGCCTGGCACTCGCGGCAGGAGTCGACCAGGCAGCCCACGCCCACGCGGTCGCCGACCTTGAAGCCGTCGACGGCGTCACCCACGGCGGTAACGCGCCCGACGATCTCGTGCCCGGGAACGACCGGATAGTCGGTCATGCCCCAGTCGTTTTCGACAAAATGAATATCGGTATGACAGATCCCGCAGTACTCGATGTCGATGCGCACGTCGTCGGCACGCAGCTCGCGACGCTCGATCTCGAGTGGTGCGACACCGGACGTCTGTGATTCTGCGCCATAGGCTCTTGTTGCCATGATGAACTCCTCGTTCTCGAAGTGGGATTGTGTCGATAGTAACGCTGATTGGTGATACGCAAGTCAAGTCGGTGATGTACGAGCGTGATACGCCGCGTTTGCACTGGCCCACGCGGGGTCGGGGTTTTATCCCCGATGAGCGGCTGTATGGAGTCAGGGTTTTTGGGGGGGAGGGCAGGCGTCCGTAGGTTTCGTGAAGGCCGCCAGGCAGGGACGCATCTTTTTGCTGGCGCCACCGGGCGCTGTGGTGGCCTCGACAAGTCAAAGGCGGTTTCGCCCGGCCTGCTTCGCAGGCGCTTTCGGCGAGTACCTTTTTTCCAAAGCGAAAAAAGATACGAAAAAGCGCTTCTCAAAGTCAAAGTCCCACGATCCGGGGTTTCAGGACTGGAACCGGGAGCGGGCTGGCCCCTTCGCGGAGCGGGCTTCGCGAAGACTCGGTCGGAGGATC